>JAQYWN010000242.1 GCA_029379265.1 Rhizonema sp. NSF051 | reverse complement strand
TTTATTAAGAGTATCAACAACTGTGATTTTTTACAAATGATTTAGGATTGCTATACTTAAGTATGGACTTTCATCATTTTGAGTATGACAATTATCAAACTGGACTATAAGAGTGCAAATTAATTGAAAAAAATGCTATTGGTTTAACTGCAAAAATAAAAAAACCATAACCTACAGGAAACCCTGACGCTCGTTCGCCCTTGGCGTCTCCCCGAGTGAGAGGACTCGCTAACGCTGCGAAGATCGCAGTCGCTGTGAGTTCGGGCTAAGCCGTCATTCGCGCTGCCTCACTGCTGTGCGTCTAGGCAATTACTTATTGCCTGCTATTCAAGCTTTTTTAATTTTGCGGATGGTACATTTGCTAGTTATGATATAAAATCTGCCCAAACTTTTAAATCATAGGATGCATCTGTGACGCAGAATTACCGCATTACCCTACTTCCCGGCGATGGTATTGGACCAGAAATTATGGCAGTGGCACAAGAGGTGCTCACTGTCGTAGGAAAGAAATTCGATCTTCAGTTTGAATTTCAGGAAGCGCTGATCGGTGGTGCGGCAATTGATGCGACAGGTGAACCTCTACCTGCTGCTAGCTTGGATATTTGCCGCAATAGTGATGCTGTTTTACTGGCGGCGATCGGTGGTTACAAGTGGGATTCCTTACCATCGCATTTACGTCCAGAAGCGGGTTTGTTGGGACTGCGTGCCGGGTTGGGATTGTTTGCTAATTTGCGTCCGGCGAAAATATTGCCTCAACTTATTGACGCCTCGACTTTGAAGCGTGAGGTGGTAGAAGGCGTAGATATTATGGTGGTGCGCGAACTCACTGGGGGAATTTACTTTGGCAAACCCAAAGGAATTTTTACCACAGAAACTGGTGAGAAGCGGGGTGTGAACACAATGGCTTACACTGAGTCGGAAATTGAACGTATTGGGCGGGTAGCATTTGAAGCAGCGCGAAAACGTCAAGGTAAACTTTGTTCAGTGGATAAAGCAAACGTGCTGGAAGTTTCTCAACTGTGGCGCGATCGCATCACTCATCTGAGTCAAGAGTTTCCGGATGTGGAACTCTCTCACATGTATGTAGATAATGCGGCGATGCAATTGTTACGCAATCCTAAACAATTCGATACTATTGTGACGGGTAACTTATTTGGTGATATTCTTTCGGATGCTGCTGCTATGCTGACTGGTAGTATTGGAATGTTGCCTTCTGCAAGTTTGGGGGAATCCAATCCCGGAGTTTTTGAACCTGTTCACGGTTCGGCTCCAGACATTGCCGGACAGGATAAAGCCAATCCCTTAGCGCAGGTTCTAAGTGCCGCTATGATGCTTCGCTATGCTTTAAATCAACAAAATGCAGCAGACTATATTGAAAAAGGAGTGTTACAAGTTTTACATCGCGGCGATCGCACTGGCGATATAATGTCCAAGGGAATGAATCTTTTAGGTTGCCGCGCTATGGGCGAGGCACTGATTCAAAGTTTGGAAGAATAATCGCTCTCTATTAGATCTTTCAGATAAACTGTAGACAAACCTAGAAAACATAGATTAGTAAGTTGTGTATACTTTAAAACAAGGACAAACCGACTATACTAACCCACAGAATCAGCAATCTTTGATTGACCCTGCCGTTATCAAAGCCGCTGGTCATATATACTACACACACTGTGAAGTGCATCCGGAAATTGCTGGGCAGCCTTCAGGAGTAGCAATTAATCGCTTTAATCACCGAGGCAAAGTGATTTTTACCAGTTATCCAATCCTTTTGCCGGAAGAATGTTTCGTACCGTTAAACCAAATAGAATCGTATATGTATTAAGGAGGCAGGAGTCGAGACGCTTGAAATAAGGTGTCTGTACAGGAGTCAGGAGTTGTCTTGAGGCGCTGGTGTGTTGCGTCGTCAAGAGTTAGTTGAAAACAAAAATAGCTAGCTATTGACAAAAGACAAAAGACAACTGACAACTGATACAAATGGCTAGTGGCTAATGACGATATGGACTTATTGGTAGTCGTTGTGGCGAGTATCATTGTATTCGCCTTAGGTGCATCTATTGGCAGCTTTATCAATGTTATTGTTTATCGGCTACCAGCTGGCTTGTCAATTCTTTGGCCTCCTTCTCGCTGCCCCCACTGCTTAAATCAACTCAAAGCCTATGATAATTTCCCAGTTTTGGGATGGCTGTGGTTAAAAGGACGCTGTCGTTATTGTAAAACCAAGATAACTGTCCGTTACCCTTTGGTAGAAGCGGTAACCGGATTAATGTTTTTGCTGATATTTTTGATATTTAAATTTTCACCCCTGACAATAGGCTACTGGGCTTTTTGCAGTTGGTTATTAGCATTATCGTTCATTGACTTAGATACGATGACCTTACCCAACTCACTCACTAAGTCAGGGTTAACACTGGGTATTGTATTTCATATATTACTTGGGTGGTTGACAGTAGGAAACTGGACAGGAGTGGCGAATAACTTATTAACCGCAATTGGCGGCGCAGTGTTGGGGTTATGGCTGTTGGATGCGATCGCTATAATGGGTTTGATCTTATTGGGTAAAGAGGCGATGGGAGGCGGTGATGTCAAACTTGCTGCCATGATGGGAGCTTGGTTGGGTTGGCGATATTTGCCTTTAGCGATTTTTATTGCGGCTGTGGTGTGTATTTTAGTTGAAAAACAAAAATGGGGACAAAAGAAACCTATACCTTTTGGTCCTTTTCTCGCATTAGGTGCCGCGATTACTATATTTAGCGGTGAAGCAATTTTGTCTACCTACCTACAATTTTTTAGAGGTGCTTGAACAAGTTAACCTCCAACAGGCATGCGTGCTGAAAGTTGCTTGGGCATGAAATCCCAATAACCGGGGCAGCCAAAATCTAAAATTGATTTTTCAACTTTTGCCATTTTACTTGGAGCGGAGTTTCGGTGAGTAGAGTGTTCTGTAAACTCAATTACCCCATCGGTCCTTTAACCTTTGGTAATATCAACTTGTGAGCTGGATCACCCTCTTAACGACAAACACCCGTTGGGAAGCAGAACTAATGGAGCAAATACTGGTTGCTCATGATCTACCAACAAGAATTATTGATTTGGGGGTGAAGTCCTATCTAGGATCTGGCACTCCTGCAGCGTTGCAAGTACTTTTGGAAGATAAATGGACTGCGCTGCTGCTCTTAAGTACAAGAGAAGACGAACAATAGACTTGAATTGGTTTACGTATTTTCGTTAAGCTGGCAACACTAGACGTATGAGAAAGGTCTAAATTGCTGATGGCACAACTTTGAGCAATAAGTCAAGAGTTAAGAGTCAAAATAAATTACTCTGGACTAGGCACTCTTAACTGTTAGCTTCGATAAACGTGGGTTACTCTAGTTTCGACATACTACCTACTTAAAATCAAAATAAAATGGCAAACAACGAAGAAACACGCGGTTTAAAATCTCTTTTAGATTGGTTTGCAAATCGACGGAAATCAGGCTCCTCCACCCCAGAACAAGAACGCCAGGAGCGTGAAATTGCTGATGGGCTATGGCATAAATGTTCTGAATGTGGTGTATTGGCTTATACCAAAGACTTAAGAGCAAATCAGATGGTTTGTATAGAATGCGGACATCACAATCGTGTTGATAGTGACGAGCGCATCTACCAACTGATAGATCCCGGAACCTGGAGACCAATGGATGAGCATTTGCGTCCAACCGATCCTCTGCAATTCCGCGATCGCAAAGCCTATGCCGAACGTTTGCGGGAGACGCAGGAAAAAACAGGTTTGGTAGATGCAGTTCAAACTGGGTTAGGTCAAATTAATGGCTTGTCCGTTGCTCTAGGCGTCATGGATTTTCGGTTTATCGGCGCAAGCATGGGTTCTGTGGTGGGAGAAAAACTCACCCGCTTGATTGAGCAGGCAACTCAGCGACGATATCCTGTATTTATCGTATGTACTTCTGGTGGAGCAAGAATGCAAGAGGGAATGCTGTCGCTGATGCAGATGGCAAAAATATCGGCTGCCTTGCAACGCCATCAAGAAGCAAGACTATTATACGTTCCTATTTTAACAAATCCAACGACAGGGGGAGTAACTGCTAGTTTCGCCATGTTGGGTGACATTATTTTGGCGGAACCAAAATCCACTATTGGTTTTGCCGGTCGGCGAGTGATCGAGCAAACCTTACGAGAAAAACTGCCAGATGATTTTCAAACTGCAGAAGATTTGCTGAAGCACGGTTTTATAGATGAGATTGTCTCTCGCACTCAATTAAAGAAAACTCTAACACAATTAATTGCCTTGCACCAGCCGCCTGTAGTAACGACAGCACACAATATGGTGATGTGGGAAACAAGGACTTTAAGTTCCACTGGTGTTGATTAATACGAAGGGGAGACGAGGAAACATTTACCCCTAAGTCTCCCCATCTTCTCACCGAAGAAATCCTTACAGTTTTCCAGCTGAATAACTCTACGGGCACGCCGCTTATTGCGACGAGTTTCTAGTTGACGATCTCCGTTCAGGTGGGGTTAAGACGGAATTAAGGTTAATTTACCGGACATGATATGAATCCCTATCTGAACTGAGACTGCCTCAAACATAGCTGACGAATTCAATCAATATATCTGATTTTTTGGCAATTCTCTCAGGATAAAGTACGTCAAGAAATCTTTAATAAGTTAGTTTAAATCTTCATATTGTTCAAGCAAATTTGGCAGTAATCTCATAGAATTAAAAACAACTGATGCGCCTGCAGCTTGCAATTTTTGTGGATTATTGTATTCTGCATAACCGAAAACTTTCATCCCAGCGCTAAATCCGGCTTGCACGCCGATTACAGTATCTTCAACTACAAGACATCGCTGCGGATGAACTTTCATTTTCTCGGCTGCATATAAAAATAGATCTGGATGTGGTTTACCGCGTGCGACATCTGTAACACTAAATATTTTTCCCTCAAAATATGGCAGTAAACCTGTGACACCTAACTTTGTTTGAATCATCTCATGTATGCTATTTGAAGCTACACAATAAGAAGTTGTAATTTGAGACAAAATATCATGTATTCCCTTAATTGGCTTTAATTTTTCTGATAAATCTTTCTTGTTGCGTTGCCTAAATTCGGTAACAAAATTATCTGGAATAGGTTTTCCAAGAGACTCTTGAATAATTTCTAAACATGCTGTCATAGGTTGACCGACGAATGTATTAGATATATATTCCAAAGTGGTCGGTAACCCGATTTCACTAAGCATTGCCGCAAAAACCGAATTAGTGATTTGTTCACTATCTACAAGGACACCATCACAATCAAAAATAACTAAGTCAAATGCATTCATTGATTTTCCTACTTTAACCCTCAACTCATCTTCTCATGGCTGAAGTTAGGAACAGGAGGGACTGACGGCGCAGAAAGTGGTGCTTGCGTATTAAGAGTAAGTTGTACAACCCAAATTACGTTTAATCGGACTTTACTCAATAATTCCAATGTCACAATGAATGGCAGTGTCTTTGACATCACAGGAGGAACCCAAGCAGGCTGACTTTTCCCGTTCAGTCTCTCAAGATCGCTGCCAACCCTCACTCTTGCGGTGCAATTTTAACGAAACTGACTAAAATCAGACTTTACACTCTCTGGCGTACCAAGGTTAATGCGAGTCCTAGCTAACTTTCAGCAATCTTTTTACTTTGCCAAAAAGCTTGTATCATTTGCACAAGAGATTGTCCGCGTGATTCATGTATAAAGAAAAGTGGGATAATCGCTGCGACTCGGAAAGCTGCCGAGATTACAAACAATCCTGCTAAGCCACCAGATGAAGGATTTTCGGCTACGAAGCCACCGATGGTTGTACCTAAAGCACCACTGACCCCAGCAATGGCAGCAGCAGTCGCAAAATATACCGATTGATTCTTGACTGATGCTACATCTATTTGTAGATTGTTGTTACATAAATCTAGAGCTGCCCAATTACCACCAATAAATATATGTATTAACGGTAACCACAACCAAAGGTCTATACTGCTAGTCCCAATCCCCAACCACAGCAAAGGTACACTTGATGCCACAATCCCAATAACTTGTAGGATGGGACGATTGCCTATTTTGTCTGCCAACTTACCCCAGACAATGAGCATGATCAGATTAGCCCCCGCCTGAAAGCTGCCGTACAGCGTTACCAAGCTGACATCTAAATTTAGCACCTCTAGCATGTAGAGATTAAAGAACGGCAGACTAAGGTTAACTGCAAACATCCACAAACTAAAGTAAAGCAAGAACATTAAAAAGTTATAGTTCTTCCAGATGCTATCCTTAGCACTTGCATCCGGGAGAAGCGTAGTTTCAATTTTATTTTCAGTACTATCACTACCTGTGTCTGTATTATTTAAATTTTTACTTTGAGCAGAAAAATCGTTATCACTCGCATTTTGTACTTGCGGGTTTACATCTTTTTGGAAGTACTGACAACCTATGCTAAGTAGCCCTGCAATCACGCCTAAAAACAGAATAAATGCGTAACCTTGTAAGGTTCCACCGGGCCAGGTTGATACAGCTAAACCTGCTAAAGGTACGCAAATCATCATGGTCAAGCTGGTAACACTATTGCGTAACCCGAAATACCGTCCTCGTAATTGCCGAGGGACTAAAGTTGCCATCCAACTTAGCCAAGATGCAGCGCCGAACGCTCCAGAGAAGTTGCTAATTAAAACGACTAACAGCGTCAATTCTATTAGCTGATGAGAATCAAGCCATCCCCAGCTGAAGCTGACAATGCCAAAGACAAGAATTAGCCACATTAGCCGCGCTGGGACAAAGATACGAAGAGAATATTGAAAGCGACTATTTGTGCGTTCCGAGAGGTATGCGCCCAAGGGTTGCATGCAATTGACGAGCATTGGAATTGAGGATAGCAACCCAAACACAACCGGACTTGCACCCAACCTTACTAAGAAATTGCTCAGCAAAATACCGCTAGTGGTGATTAAAAAAGCTCCTGTAAAAAAGGCATCCAAGTTTGAAGCTTTGAGGCTGGTACGAATAACATCCTTAGCTATTCTTGGGGGTTCAGAGACATAAATATCTGTTTCAGAAACAGCCCTCTGATATAATATTTCGGAAGCAAGCGGAGCCTCCAACGGTAAAGAATCCATAACTTACCTCCACATTTCAGTAGTGCAGCTTTTCAGAAAAGGCAGAGGGCAGAAGGCAGCTCTGCTGAACGAATAAAGAAGAGAAGGAATTTTGGAACTGCCCGAATGCCCTGCCTTGCCCAATTTTGGTCCCAGCCCCCACCGAATCTTTGAAAAAGTGGTCTTCAATCAGTGGCGAGTTCAAGCCCCCACTAATTGTCTTTCCTTCTGCCCTCTGCCTTCTGGCTTCTGGCTTTCTTCTTGACAGTCTTAACAGAGGCAAGGAGCTTTCCTGAGTAGAACAATCTAAAGGACGTTGATCCATGATTGGATAAGGAAAAAGTTTTTTGTCTCTCGCGTTTGAACACGTTCGCATTACTCTATTTTCCTGAACGCCAAGTGCATCAACATGTATTAATTTAAGTATAAATTAATACATATAACCTTTGTTGGGTGATACATCTCCAGCGGTGTTAACAATTCTTTGTTATTTTAGCTTACATTTCTCAACAAAAATTAAAACAGAGACAATACCACTTCTTAACGGTCAAAAGGTAAGTTGGGAAAAAGAGTTTTTATCTTACTGTGAACAAAAGAAGCATATTTAAGTATTTGGGATTAGTGGTGGCGATCGCCATCCTGATTTTCAGTTTTGATAAACTACTCATACCAGGTATTTCCAGACTGCCTACCCCAATTGTGATTAAACTTAGCGGTTGGGGTGCTAGTCCAACTGAGCAAGAACTGTTGAGAGATGTACTTAAAGACTTTGAAGCAAAGCATCCGGCGATTAAAGTCAAATATGAAGTCATCGCCGATCAATACATGGATGTCATTAAAACTCGTTTGATTGGAGAAGCTGCGCCTGATGTCTTTTACTTGGATGTGCTTGAGGCACCTTTTCTGATGAGTCAGAATGTCTTGGAACCTCTGAATAATTACATCACGCCCGAATTTGACTTAGCTGATTTTGAGGAGACATTACTCAATAGCTTTAGGTATCATAACAATATATATGGTTTTCCTAAGGATTATTCAACACTTGCCCTATTTTGTAACCAAGAAGCCTTTTCAGCGGCAGGTTTGACCACTCCACCAAAGAATTGGAATGAACTACTGCTATACTCGCAAAAACTCACAGAAGATCGTAATAAAGATGGCAGAATAGATCAATACGGCTTTGGAGAAATTCCGGAGTTAGCGCGTCAGGCTTACAAAATAAAAGCGTTTGGCGGACAACTTATTAACCAGAACGGTTACGCAGCATTTGCCAGTCCCGCCAGCTTGCAAGCATTGCACCCAGTCGTAAGTCAATATCGACTAGATCGTTCGTCGGCACAACAATCAGACGTTGGGACAAACTCAGGTAGCGAAATGTTTGGTCAAGGTAAGGTGGCAATGGTTATTGAAGGTAACTGGGCAATTCTCTACCTGAAAGAGACTTTTCCGCAATTGAAATTTACAACCGCAGAAGTACCGATGATAAATGGTAAAAAAGCCACAATGGTATTTACCGTTGCCTACGTGATGAATAAACAGGCACAACACAAAGCCGAAGCTTGGAAATTGATTTCTTATCTTACAGGCACTGAAGGTATGTTCAAGTGGACAAAAACAGGTTTTGCCCTGCCCACGCGTAAGTCTATTGCAAAAAAGTTAGGCTACGATCAAGATCCTTTACGATCTGCATTTGTGGCAGGAGTTGATTACGCTCTCCCGTGGCAAGCAGGCAAATATCCAGCCGCAATTGTGAACAACTTTGACAATCAGTTCGTTAGTGCCATGTTGGGACAACAACCACTACAGCAAGCTTTACTCCAAGCACAAAAAGAGGCTAATCAACAGATTCGGGCAATGGAGTAGTAGTTTTGTACGGCCTTTTTTCGCCCATCTGAATGAATTATGTTAACCTACTATCAACAAAATCAAAACGCTTTTTCTCAAAACTACCTGAATGAGTTGCAGGGAAAGGTTTTGGGGTGTCCTTATTTAACGCTGAATAATCTCAATCGTGACTTTGTGGGGACAAAAGGGTTTTCTGTGGTGTTTAGGCGATCGCATCTCGCAACCGTTGAGCAACAATTCCCCTACTTCCAGCCCTATCTGAACCAAGTACTGCAAGCAGAGTGCAATGCTTTTTACCTCAACCCGTTATTATTAAAATCGGGATCTCGTGTCGATCCTCATATTGATCGCTCCCTGCGTTCCTACTGCAAAACCATTGAACCTCCGACAGTCGTCAGCGTTCTCTACGTTGTCGTACCTACTGATTTAGTCGGAGGAGAACTTGTGCTGCGATCGCACAAACGTTCTTGTGGGCAAATCATTCCTCAATCGAATACCCTAGTTTTTTTCCAAGGTAATTTGACTCATTCTGTCAACCCCGTCACCAGCTCTGGCATCCGCCTCAGCCTTGTTTGCGAACAATACAACCTGGATGATTCCGAGTTGTGGGAAATTCCAGAATTTCTCATTGAATCAAGGGCAATTCAAAGCAAAGATCGGCTGAGCAAACAGCGATCAGCAAAATCTAAAGGTCGTGACAGAAACTAAAACCTACTGTGTGAGGTATAATTGGGTAATAAAAAAGATATTCAGCAAGTAGAAGCTGTTGCCAAAGAATTCCACATAACAGAAGAAGAGAGAAGAGAATTTTGCGATTTTTAAAGAAGATGAGAAAGCCGCTGACAACGGTGGCATAAACAATGAACGTGGGGATTTCACCTATCAAGATCTTAGACAAAAAGCTCGCGATTTTTTAGGATTATAACAATTCAGTTTAATGTAAATATATGAC
>JAQYWN010000241.1 GCA_029379265.1 Rhizonema sp. NSF051 | reverse complement strand
AAATTTATGAGACGTCGCGATTCGTTACGTTTGTGTGCTTACCAGATTTCATGTATATTATTAAGTAGTCAATAGCATGTTTTTTAGTGCGAGTTCAATTATAATTTATCCGGATTTCGAGCTTAATCTCATAAGTTTCGTTTGATTTTTACCACACTTTTGCTTGCTTACTGAAATCCATTATGTATCAAAGATGACTTTTATAAAGGTCATCTTTGATACGTTGTCTTCCATGACTCCATGAGAAGGCAGTTTTTGGTTGTTTGTTTTTACCAAAAGTGAATGATTCATAACAGCTATACCGAAAAAAAGCGCTTATTGGTTCGTGCGTGAGATAAACCACCTTTTACTCAGATTCTTGTGTAACGAAGCTTTTTCTCATTCCGACACCTCTATTGGTATCAGGAGTTGTCTTATCATCAATGCATACAAATTCTCAGCTTCCATTAGTTTCGGTAATTATACCTGCTTATAACGCAGAAACTTTTATTGCTCGAACTCTAAACTCAGTACTTTCTCAAACATACGAAAATATTGAAATTTTAGTAGTTGATGATGGATCTAAAGATAAAACTGCCGAAATTATTGAGCAGTTTGCCCAAAAAGACAATCGGATTATTTTTTTTAATCAAGCAAACGCTGGCGTAGCTGCAGCTCGCAATTTAGCAATTCAAAATTCAAGAGGAGAATATATTGCTCCTCTTGATGCTGATGATATTTGGGATCAAACAAAAATAGAGAAACAAGTCAAATTAATTTTACAGTCTGAACCAACAGTCGGCTTAATCTATGCGTGGTCAGTTTTGATTGATGAAGAAGGTTTAATTATTGGTAGATATGATATTGATGATTTTTTCAAATTTCGGGTTGTGGAAGGATATGTTTACCCAATTATGTTGTACTACAACTTTATAGGGAACGCTAGTGCAACTTTAATTCGCCGAGATTGTTTCGAGCAAGTTGGTTATTATAACTGCCAGTTAAGAGAACAAAATGCTCAGGGTTGTGAAGACTGGGATATGTATCTTAGGATTGCTGAATCTTATGAGTGCCGAGTAGTACCAGAATTTTTAATCGGATACCGCTATGTCATTGGCAGTATGTCTGCTAATTATATGGAAATGGAGATGTCTTATAATTTAGTAGTGGCAGATATTAAGCAACGACATCCAGAAATTGCTAAGTTTATCTATCAGTTCTCTGCCAGCAAGTTTTATGTACACTTATCGAATAAAAGCTACGCTTGTGGTAACTACTTTATTAGTATTATTTGGTTATTGAAGGCAGTCGAACTAGATTATATGCTTTTGTTAAATCCTCGTTTTTATAGGGTATGTATTCCTGGTACTTTGAGAATATTATTGAAAACATTAACATCATTAATTTGGCAAGACCACAAAGCTTGGGGGAATTTTAAGCAAAAGGTTAAGCTTAAACAGAAAGAAACTCAAATACTAGCAATTTTAGATATGAATGAGCAAATAATCAAAGAAAAACAAAGAGCGTGGAAGTTGTATGACATAGTTATGCGGCATAGATGGTCTAAAGTATTGCAGAGTTGTCAGACTAGATTGCTTCAAGAGAAAACCCTGAAGGATGTTGATAATTACCTACAAATTTCTTCACATCAAAAGATGTAGTTAGGCAGTTTAATGTCAGGTGTGAAAAAATTTATAAGCCTACTTTGTAAACCGAGCGCAAAATTCAATATTGAAAATTTAAAAAGCTCTTGAATTGTCTGCTGTCTAGCAATTATAAATTGTAGCTTTATTTCGGCGCATGATAGTGTCATAAGGGAATCAGGAAGGAATTATTACCAATTATTAATTATCAATTACCAAATCTCTCAAAAAAATGCTCAAGAGTAAACCTCTAGTCTCTATTATTACTCCCTTCTTCAATGCTGAGAAATATTTCGAAGAAGCAATAGACAGTGTAATTGCTCAAAAATATGAGAATTGGGAATTATTATTAATAGATGATGGTTCAACCGATAAAAGTAGTGCAATTGCTCAGCAGTATGCTGCACAATACCCAAAAAAGATCCGTTGTTTGCAACATGGAGAAAGACAAAATCGCGGCAAAAGTATTTCTCGTAATTTGGGGATCGGCAACGCCAAAGGTGAGTATATTGCTTTTCTAGACGCTGATGATGTTTATTTGCCACAAAAATTAGAAAAACAAGTCGCAATTCTTGAATCTCTACCAGAAACTGGGATGGTGTATGGACCTACTCTACACTGGTATAGTTGGACAGACAGATCAGAGGATGTCCAACGTGACTTTTTGAGAAGAGTTGGTGTTCGGTCGAATAGTTTATACTACCCTCCAAGCTTGGTTACTCAGTATTTACAGGATAGCGGTATTGTACCTTGCACGTGTGGTTTGTTAGTGCGACGCAATGTTATAGAAGCCATAGGAGGATTTGAGGAAACAATTCAAAACCTCTTTGAGGATCAAATATTGCTAGCAAAAATTTGCCTCCAAGTTCCAGTCTTTGTAGAAAGTGGGAGCTGGGATAAGTATCGGCAGCATCCGGAGTCCAGTTGTTATCAAGCAATTAATACAGGGGAATACCACCCTTCAGATCCCAATCCAGCACGGCAAACTTATTTAAATTGGTTAGAAACTTATATATATGCAAGAGAAGTTCAAGACACCGAACTCTCCAGTTCCCTGCAAAAAGCTCAATATCCCTATCGCTATCCTCTATTGTCTCAAATGAAAAGTAAACTGAAGCCGATCTTGAAGTTAATTGCACAAAAAACGTTACCTATTTCTGCCCAGCGCTTTTTAGGAAAACAATTGCTTGGTAATAATTACACCTTTCCTGTCGGAACAGTAGACTTGGGCAACCTGCGACGAGTCATACCCATGAGTAAAATATTCGGCTATGATCGAGGTTTACCTGTTGACCGTTACTACATTGAAAAATTCCTCGCCGATTGTCAAGATGATATTCGTGGACGTGTCTTGGAAATTGGAGACGACACTTACACGCGACAGTTTAGCGGCGATCGCATCGTTCACAGCGAGGTACTTCATGTCACCAAAGATAACCCTAAGGCAACTATTGTAGGGGATTTGACGAATGCTGACCACATTCCATCAAATAGCTTTGACTGCTTTATTTTGACCCAAACATTACAGTATATTTACGATTTACGGACAGCAATTAATACAATATACCGTATCCTTAAGCCAGGGGGAGTTGTTTTAGTAACTGTTCCTGGTATGAATAATACTGGCTACGATCAATGGGCTGACGATTGGTGTTGGAGTTTTACTGCCCTATCACTACGGCGGCTGTTCGAGGAGGCTTTCCCAACAGAGAATCTTCAGATTGAGGCTTACGGAAATGTACTGGTTGCTACAGCTTTTCTTTATGGGTTAGCGACAGAGGAACTGCGTCAGGAAGAATTAGACTACCAAGATCGTTCTTATCAAGTCAACATCGCTGTCAGGGCTGTAAAACCTACAACTAAAGAGCTTTCATAACATGAGAATACTTGGACGCCGACTGCGGCGAGTCGCTAAATATTTGAGAGGGCGTTTGACACCTGGAAGTCTAATTTTAATGTACCATCGGGTAACTGAAGTGCAGTCCGATCCTTGGTCAATTTGTGTTTCTCCTCAACGCTTTGCCCAACATATGGAAGTGTTGCGCTCTACTGGTAGAGTTGTTCCATTACAGCAATTAAATCAAACACTGCAACAAGGTAATCCTCGTTGGCAAGTAGCAGTTACCTTTGATGATGGTTATGCTGATAATTTATATAATGCCAAACCATTACTGGAGTATTATGGTATTCCCGCTACCATGTTTTTGACGAGTGGATATACCGAACACAAACGTGATTTATGGTGGGATGAACTTGATCGGTTATTACTTGGATCTAATACTTTGCCGGAAGTCCTTTGTCTTTTGATTAACGGGACGACTTATCGTTGGGAATTAGGCACAGCGGCTTGTGACAGGGAGAAGGAATATCAGCAGAAAAGTCAGTGGAAAGTAAAGAGCGAAGATAGCTCTACTCCTCGCTCTTTACTTTACCGTAAAATTTATGATCTGTTATCCCCTTTACAAACAGAAGCACGACAAAAGATTATGGATGAACTGCTTGCTTGGGCTGGTTGTGAACCAGTACTGCGATCCAGTCACCGGATTATGAATTCCGAAGAAATGTCTACTGTTGCACAAGGAGATTTGATTGAAATCGGCGCTCACTCTGTGACACACCCTTTTTTATCTTTTTTACCAGCGAATAGACAGTGGGAGGAAATTTACAAAAGTAAAACATGTCTAGAGCAAATTACAGGACAAAAAGTCGTAAGTTTTGCTTATCCTCACGGTAACTATTCAACACAAACACCAGCTTTAGTCAGGGAAGCAGGATTTACAAGCGCTTGCACGACTTATGCTCAGAGTGCACGGGGAGCGTGCGATCGCTTTTTATTACCTCGCTTTCAAGTTGAAGACTGGGATGGAGAAGAATTTGCCAAACAGTTATCTGTGTGGAAAGGCTCGTGAATATTTGCTGTTCTGAATTTGCGGTTTAGTCACTTTCTTGCTCGCTTTCGGCTTAAATGTTTGCCCCGTAGTCGTTGTTGTATAAGCGTCCCAATATTGTTAGACTTAAATTGGAGCATTTAAACGCCCTTTATGCTTGGAAACAATCAAAATTAACTCCACAGATGTCTCAAGTTTCGATTGTCATTCCAACTTTAAATGAAGCAACTAGTTTAGAACGTACTTTACGCCAACTATCTTTACTAGATCCGCAAGCAAAGGAAATTTTAGTGGTGGATGGTGGGAGCGAAGATGACACAGTGGCGATCGCCAAGCGGATTCAGTCATTCAATGAGACGGTAGAAGTGCAAGTTCTCTCCTGCGCGCGGCGTGGACGATCTGTTCAGATGAATTATGGTGCATCAGCTGCCACTGGGGACATTATTTGCTTTCTCCATGCAGATACTTGGGTGCCAGATGATGCGATCGCCGTGATCGAGCATACCTTAAAAGACACAACTGTTGCTTGCGGTGGATTTATTTCTTTGATGGTAGGAGATCAAACCACTCGCTGGGGAATTTCCCTGCATAATTTTCTCAAAACCTACTATGCCCCACTGCTGTTCAAACCTCACTTATTTTTTCAGGGGTTGCGCTTATTATTTGGGGATCAAGTGATGTTCTGTCGTCGTGCTGACTTTTGGGATTGTGGTGGCTTTGATGAGACACTGGTAATAATGGAGGATGGAGATTTATGCCTCAGACTGCTGAAGAAAGGACGAATTTGCCAAGTCAACCGCATTGTTCAAAGCTCGGATCGCCGCGTAGTACGTTGGGGTAGCTGGAAAGCTACCGCTATTTACCTTTATATAGGAATCTTGTGGGGCATTGGCGTTCCCTCAACTTACTTAAAGCAATTCTATCAAGACATTCGCTGATTGAGCCAAATATCCTTAATGTCTCGACAACTGCAATTCTCTAGCTAACGGAGGATTAAGAGATGTAAAGCTCGTCGCTATAATAATTATAGACAATGCACAGAAAAGATTGTTCGTAGAAAGAGAGGCACATCATGGCCACCAACATTACTAACCCAATTTATGCAAAATCTGCGGGTGCTGAAAGGTCTAGCACGAATGGTAGAATAAAGTCCTATCCCGCACCCAAGCAACTTGCAACACCTACAGATTTGAAGCCAGAGGAAGTACAGGCAGTCGTCGAAGCTGTAAATCCATTAATAGCTGATGCTTTTGCACTCTACGTTAAAACCAAAAACTACCATTGGCATTTAGCTACCTCACACTTTCGTGATTACCATCTGTTGTTTGACGAGCAAGCAGATGCTATCTTTGAATCAATTGATGTCTTAGCTGAGCGTATACGTCGAGTTGGCGGTACAACTCTACGCAGTATTAGCCATATTAGCCAGCTACAAACTATTGAAGACGATAATGATGAATTCGTCATGCCAGAGCAGATGATTCAAAATCTGATCGCTGATAATCGTCATATAGCTACATTACAGCGAAATGCTATTGAAGTCTGTGACGATAACCGCGACAAGCCAACTGCTAACGTCTTAGAGGAAATTCTAGATCAAACAGAAAGGCGTATTTGGTTCCTTTATGAAGTTAGTCAAGGTGGGACAAACATGGAGTAGTACTCCATATTTGACTATCTAATATCTTGCCTTTCATAAGGCTTGGACAGTTAAGATAAGAAAATTTCCCACATCGAACTTATATTACGATGTGGGTATTTTTTGCCACCTGTTTCCTAGAAAAATGCTCAACCAGGCTTCAATCATTTACTAAAGTAACTGCATATGAAATGACCTGGATCGTTTTGTTGAAATGGCATCACAACACCATCATGCTCAACCTGAATGTGATGGCGACAGTTGTAAACTTTCATGGGCTGTTTGACTTGATCTACACTCACTTCAGCCCTATACTCCCAGTAGTTTTTGGCGCTCCGGTTGATACTGAGAATACAAATTTTGTGACCATTACGATTACCACATAAAGATGCTGATGCCGGAAGCGCTATCAACACAAAGAATATTGTTACTAGTAAAAAGGCAGCATATTTCACAAGCCAATCTTACTACATAACACTTAAATAAAAAAGCCCCCAGCCACAGACTGAGGGCAGTAATTAGGGTGCATCTACAATATCTATATCCGATTGGACTACCTCCATACCCGGAAGAATTTCAGAAGTCAGTTATCAGTTTTATCCATTACCAGCAAGTTGTCTTTGCTAGTTTACAGTTAAGAGCATTATTGCATTTCTAGTAACACCTGCCGAATTGTATCTGATGGGACTTGGTCAGTTATAGTTACTGCACCCAATTGTGTGGGTAATATAAATCTAACTTTACCTTCAAGCACTTTTTTATCGGTTTGCAAAGCCTCAATAATCGCTTCAATATCCACCCCAGTTGGTAATTGAGTTGGTAAACCCGTTTTTTGAATGAGAGCGTGTTGACGTTCTGTCTCTGCTTTTTGCCACATTCCCAGTTCCACAGCAATTTGCCCTGCTGCTACCATCCCAATAGCCACAGCTTCGCCGTGATTCACAACTCGATAACCAGTCAAGCTTTCCACTGCATGACCGATAGTATGTCCGTAGTTGAGAATTGCTCGTAGTCCGGCTTCTTTTTCATCTTTACTCACAACATCAGCTTTTGCTTGACAAGATTGCATTAATATGGCGTCTATCAATTCGGGTTTTAAGTAACGGAGTTGATCCAAGCGTTTACTCTCTTCCATTTGAGCAAACAACTGAGCATCCCAGATAATGCCATACTTAATCACCTCTGCCATTCCTGCCCGAAACTCACGCATGGGAAGCGTTTTCAACACGAATGGGTCAATTAAGACCAGTCGCGGTTGATGGAATGCCCCAATTAAGTTTTTACCTTGAGGATGATTTACACCTGTTTTACCGCCAATAGCCGAATCTACCATTGCCAAAAGGGTAGTTGGTACTTGCACAACATTGATTCCACGCAGCCAAGTCGCTGCGGCAAAACCTGTCATATCACCAATGACGCCTCCCCCTAAAGCCACCATAGTTGAGGAGCGTTCTAGGCGGTTTTCTAAGGCACCATCGTAGATTTTTTGTACAGAATTTAAGGTTTTGTAACGTTCACCCGGTGGTAGAGTGCAGCTCGTCACATCAAATCCATGCGCTTTTAGAGAAGCGATCGCTCTTTCCCCGTAATGCTTAAAAATCATTGGGTTAGAAACCAACAACACTTTCTTACCCAGCTTCAAAGCAGCCATATGTTCACCAAGCTGATCTAAACTACTCGGTGCGATCGCAATCTCATAAGACTGCTGCGGCAGATTCACGTTGATTATAGAAGCCATTGTCAAACCCCAAACAAGCGCTCGTGGGCTGTATTCTACCTTATTAAATGTTTCAATAGTTTTATATATCTTTAGGAGAAACTGACAATGTTCGGCGTAGTAGCTTATATCGGGTTCTTGGGTCTATTTTTCGGCATCGCTGTTGGGTTACTGTTTGGTCTGCGTGCCGTTAAACTGATTTAGAAGGGCGTACGGGCGGGTTTGACAAGATATCGTGTTTTTACATGTTTTTCTCAATTAAACCCACCCGTACAGCACCTGCACAGATTTAGAGACGCGACATTTCGCCTCTTTCCAGGAGTCTGGAGTGATTATTCTCCCCTGTATCCTCTCTCCCCTGATGATTACTTACAAACGAAGGACGCGCTTCAAGCCCGAGTAGGTTTAGCATTTCACTGTCAGCATCGTATCCTGGACAAGCTGTTGTCACGGTTAACATATGACCGTTATCGCTAGAAAAGATAGAATTGGCTCCTGCTAGAAAGCATAAAGCTTGCTCAACCTGTGAAAGTCTAGCCCTGCCAGCGCTGAGACGAACGTCAGCAGCAGGCATTATAATACGTGCGGTAGCAATGACTCGCACGACATCCCAAATTGGGACATGTGGTTGATTTTCTAACGGCGTGCCTTCTACTTGTGAGAGAATGTTAATCGGCACAGAATTTGGGTGCGGACATAATGTTGCGAGTGTATGCAACATTGATACACGGTCAGCAACACTTTCGCCCAAGCCAAGGATACCACCGGAACAGACTGTAACATTTGTCTTTCGGACATTCTTGATAGTGTTGAGGCGATCGTCGTAAGTCCTAGTTGTAATGATAGTGCTGTAGTAGTCTCGTGAAGTATCCAAATTGTGGTTGTAAGCATACAGTCCCGCGTCTTCCAAACGCTTGACTTGTGCTTCTGTGAGCATACCGAGAGTGCAGCATACCTCTAGTCCTAATGCTGTCACGTCCTTAACCATTTCTAGTACTTGCTCAAATTGTGAATTGTCGCGAACCTCCCGCCAAGCTGCGCCCATACATACGCGACTCACACCACTTTCTTTAGCAACACGAGCAATGTTGACAACTGTTTCCTTCTCTAGAAGTGCTTGTGGCGTCACCTCTGTTTTATAACGAGAAGATTGGGCACAGTAACCACAATCTTCTGGACAACCACCTGTTTTGATAGATATCAGTTTACAAACTTGTATCTTTTTTGAATCATGGTATTGCCGATGTACGCTAGCAGCTTGATAGATCAGATCGAGCAACGGCGTATTATGTATCAACTCGATCTCTGCTGGTTGCCAATCGGAACGTATTTTCATCAATAGCACTGTCCTTGTTGTCGTTGAATTTGTTTGTCATCACTCCTAGTCCTGAGTCAGTTGTTATCAGAGTAAGAGTTTTTTACGTAAGTACTGTATTGGTTATAAGCCACCATTATTTATTTATGAAAATACCACTTATTACAACTCAACGCTTAATCTTAAGACTGGCAAGCCAAGAGGATATACCGCAAATTATCAAATACTACATCAAAAACAAGAGTTACCTAACTCCCTTCTATCCAATGTGGCCTGTTGATTTCTTTACCCAAGAGTATTGGCAGAATCAGGTAGAAAGTCGTTCTCTAGAATTTGTAAATGACTTATCAATAAAGCTATTTATTTTTCCTATAACAGATCCAACAATAATTATTGGTAGTCTCAATTTTAGTAATATTGTCAGACTTTCCGCGCATTTCTGTAATGTAGGATACAGTCTTGCCGAAGCCGAACAAGGAAAAGGTTATATGACAGAAGCGCTAAAAGCAGCTATTCAGTATGTATTTACTGAATCAAATCTACACCGAATTATGGCTAATTATATGCCTCATAATCAACGCAGTGGCGCTCTACTTAAAAGGTTGGGATTTGTTGTAGAAGGATATGCTAAAGACTATTTATTAATTAACGGGAAATGGCAAGACCACATTCTTACGAGCCTGACAAATTACTGTTGGCAATCTTTTTGAGGAGAAGACAGATAAAAATCTAAATCAAAAAATATTATTA
>JAQYWN010000240.1 GCA_029379265.1 Rhizonema sp. NSF051 | reverse complement strand
ATTAAGTATATGACTTTTTTTTTAGGCGTTCTTCCAAAAATCCAATGGAGGAATCTTGAATCCTATCGCTACTCAACGCCTCTAAATTTTACCAAAATACATTGACAAAAAGCGGAGCTTATGCAGCAAATCAAATAATCGGATTTATAGCGATCGCTTACTGGCTAGGTTTAATTTGGCTTGCAGTTGGTTAAAGACGGTATCAACATCTATGACTTCGCCCCGTCTTGATTCGTATTTACGCATTGCCCTAATTCAATTTCTCTCCAGTCATTCATAAACCAAAACTTAGTTTTACTAACTATCCCTTAATTCCCAAAACAAAAAAATTAAACTCACCCATCATTTACTTCCAAAAGCCGCCTTAACTCCTGCTTTAAAACCTCCGTATCTGGCAAATAAAGTTGATATCTCGACACAAAAAGCTGATTAGAAATACCACCTGTCGCATACTCAACCAGAATCTCATCCTTATCTCGCGCCAACACAATCCCTATCGGCTCGTTGTCATCCTCCATATTCTCCTCAGCCCGAAAATAATTTAGATACATATTCATCTGTCCAATATCCTGATGAGTCACCGCTCGCGTCTTCAGATCGATTAAGACAAAACACTTGAGAATGCGATGATAAAACACCAAATCCACATAAAAATGCGTGTTGTTTAATGTGATTCGGTATTGCTGTCCAATAAATGCAAATCCCTTGCCCAACTCAAGTAAAAACTTCTCTAACTCAGCAATTAACCGATTTTCTAACTCACTCTCACGATAATTGCGGTTTGGTAAATCCAAAAACTCGAACACATAAGGATCTTTGACCACATCCCGCGCCGACTCGATCCGTTGCCCATCCTTAGCCAGTGCCAAAATCTCCGCCCGATCCTTACTCAACGCCACTCGCTCAAACAAAGCCGAATCCTTCTGGCGTTTCAACTCCCGCACACTCCAGCGATCTTGGATGCACTGCTGCTCATAAAATGATCGCTCCAAATCATCCGAAATAGCCAAAAGCTCTGTATAGTGTGACCAACTCAATTTGCCAGACAGTGTTTGGCAATTCTCATACTTCAAATAAAACAGACGCATATACTGCAAATTAGAACGGCTAAACCCTTTACCATACGTCGCTTTCAGATCTCGTGAAAGCACCTGTAACAACTGAGAGCCATATTCTGCCCGTTCCTTACCTTGCTGCTCAAATTCGACAATATACCGCCCAATCTGCCAGTAAGTTTCTACTAAAACTGAATTAACCTGCTCAACAGCCCGTTGTCGCCCCAACGCCAAACACTCACGAATGCGATCTAACAACTGCTGATATGAACCATCATTTACCGCTAAATCACTCATAACTAAAACGCTGCATCATTGATTGCGCTCGTTTCATATTAGCAACCTGCATTCGTTGCTCTCCCTTTGCTTTGGCCAGTGCCATAATATCCTGCCATGCTTGGGGGTCAGCTTCATAGTGTTCAAATAATGTTATGTTGTGTTATCTTTATTGTAGAAGTGCAACGTTCTATTCGATTTCTTCTACCGCTAGTTTTTGGGGAAATTTAGGATTACGCGATCGCCTATCTTGGAGTACACAGACGAAGTAAACGCGGAATGTCTTGTCGTAAGACACCGTTTCGCAAATCTATGTTCGTCTGAAGATAATCGCTAACCAAATGACAACCGTAGGTGAGAAGCTTGTGTGAATTTAGAACACGCTCTAAATCCCAGAGAATCACGGTTCGATCTTCACTTGCCGAGGCGATTGTCTTACCGTCAGGACTGAATACAACTCCCCATATTTTCGCGTTATGATCGTCCAAAGTCGTCAGTACTTTGCCGTCTGGCTGCCAAATTTTTACAGTTTTGTCATCACCAGTAGAAGCAATCATATTACCTTGTGGACTAAATGCAACTCCCCATACAGGAGCATTATGACCGTAAAAGGTGGTCAACAAAGTCCCATCACTCCTCCAAAGTTTCACTGTCTTGTCAACGCTAGCGGTGGCAAAGATATTACCTTGAGGACTAAAAGCGACTGCGGTCACAAAACCAGTATGACCGTGTAAAGTAGTCAATAATGTGCCATTACGCCTCCATAGTTTCACTGTCTTGTCGCGACTTGTTGAGACAATCATCTGACTATCAGGACTAAAGGTCACTCCCCAAACCTCATTCGTATGACCCGGAAGAGTTGTGATATAAGTACCATCACGCCTCCAGAGTTTCACTGTTGTATCATCACTTGCTGTCGCAATCATCTGATTATCTGGGCTGAAAGCAACGGCGTTCACATTGTCCGTGTGACCGTTGAGGGTAGTTTGTAAGGTGCCCCTTCGGGATTCGCCAGTCGCCTGCGGAGGGATACCCTCCTGCAGCGCTGACTCACCATCAAGCTTCCAGAGTTTCACTGTATTGTCATAACTTGCGGAGGCAACTGTCTTACCATCAGGACTGAATGCAATTCCCCAAATTGCTGCATTATGAGCATTGATCGTCGTCAATAAAGTGCCGTCGCGCTTCCAGAGTTTTACAAGCCCTTCCTCACTTGCCGAGGCAATAGTTTGACTATCAGGGCTTATGGCGACTGCATTCACTCTTGATTTATGACCATTAAGAGTTGTGAGCAAGGTATGGTTCCAATGCCAAAGTTTAACCGTTTTATCATCACTTGCGGAGGCAATTGTATCACCTTGTGGACTGAAAGCTACTCCCCAAATCGTCCCGCTATGACCATTCAGGTTGGTAATTTCTGTACCATCAAGCTGCCAAACTTTGATTGTCCTGTCCCAACCGGCTGAAGCAATTGTATTACCTTGTGGGCTGAACGCAACTGCATAAACTTCAGCATTATGACCGTTGAGGGTGTTTTGCCTCGTCCCCCTTCGGGGTGACGCTCCTTCGTCGCTACCGCTTACGCTAACATCAGTCGCCTGCGGAGGGATACCCTCCCGCAGCGCTGACTCACCATTCAGTTTCCAGAGGGTAACCTTTTTATCCCAACTTGCCGTAGCAATTGTATTACCTTGTGGGCTAAACGCGATCGCACTCACTGGAGCACTATGATTGAGCGTCTTCAACAAACTTCCATCTGTGTTCCACAGTTTGGCTGTTTTGTCCCAACTTGCGGAGGCAATTGTATTATCTTGTGGGCTAAACGCGACTGCGCTCACTTGAGCACTATGTCCTTTCATTGTGCAGAGCAGAGTGCCATCGCGCTTCCAGAGTTTCACTGTCTTATCTCCACTCCCAGTGGCAATTTTCTGACCATCAGGACTAAATGCCACAGTGTAAACTTGAGCGTTATGACCGTGAAAAGTCGTTAATAAAGTGCCATCGCGTTTCCAGAGTTTCACTGTCTTGTCTCCACTCCCAGTCGCAATGGTATCACCTCGTGGACTGAACGCCACTGTGTAAACTTGATCGCTATGACCCTTAAGTGTAGTCAGCAAAGTACCATCGCGCTTCCAAAGTTTCGCTGTGTTGTCTGCACTTCCTGTAGCGATTTCCTGACCGTCTGGACTAAATGCCACGGTGTAAACTTTATCACTGTGTCCTGAAAGGCGGTTGTACTCATCTGCTCCGTAGATTGCGCGTTTTAGGACTGATTCAACTTCATTGTGAGTGTCTGCATCAGCACTACGTAACATTTCTAGTTTCTGTTTTCCTCTCAGTGCTTCTATAAGTGCATCTAATCTATTATTTGAGGTAAATAGTGCTTCTGAGGATGTCGTGATCGCCTGGATTTCGCTAAGTTGTGCTTTTTGCGATTGCCACCAAGCTATGCCTGCCAATGAGAGCGCTAACACTAAACCACTAATTAGCCCAAAGATCGTCAATTGTTGCCTCTTGTTGTGCTTTTCAATCTCGCGATCGCGTAGTTCCAAGGATGTCTGAATAAAACTTCTCTCAAGAGAACTCAGTTCCTCTAAACGATTCATCTGCCAATATTCCGCATCGGCTAAAGGTTTTCCTCGCAACAACGCTCCTTCATCATGACTGCTATTTTCCCATTGCCGGATTGCGGCTCGCAACTGGTCTTGAGCGCCACGAAATTCACCATCTATTTGCATCCAGTACTCTAGCCGTCCCCAACTTCTGATCAGCGCCTCATGGACAATTTCCACCGTTTCGGAGGAGGTGGACTCGTCAAGGTTTGTCACCACCAAGCGCGTTGAAGCCAAGCGCGTTACCAAATCCCAGTTTTCTTCTTTCACCTCGTTGCGAGTCGCCAACCTTCGAGTTGCTTCTACACCGTCTCCCAAGCGTACCAATTGCATAAATACCCGTTGCGCTCTAAACCGATCCGCTTCATGTAAGTTTGCATATACGTACTCTGCATGATTAGCCAGCGCTTCCTCTACTCCGCCAATTTCCTCGTAAGCCTGATGCGTCAACCGCCCACTCTGCTGTTTTGACCATAATTGAGTCAGGGCAAACTCTAACAACGGTAAACTTCCCGACTCTCCTTCTACATCATGAATAAGTTTATTTGTCAACTCATTTTCCAGACTCACCTGCATTTGTGCTGCTGGCTTTTCAATGACTGAGTGCAATTCCTCACGACTCATCGGTGCCAAGTTCAGAACTGCCCCTTGCAAAGCATCACTGAAGGGACGGTAAGATAAAGCATATCCGTAAAAGTCAGCCCTTAAGGTCGTTACGAGAGTAAACGCGGGAGTATAACGACAAGCAGTCAGCAATGCATCTAAGAATGGCTGATGTTCGGACTCTGGAGTTTGAGTGTAGAGTTCCTCAAACTGATCGGCTATGAGTACCAGTCGAGTGCCGGGGTTTTGCTGAACGAGCTTTTCTATAACTTTAGATAATGTTTGGCATTCCCTCAAAGCGATTGCCAATTCCATTTCCTCTCTCGACACAAGAGGTGCGATCACTGCTGCCAAGGCTTTGATGGGGTTGTTTCCCGGACGAAACGAGACAATCTGCCACTGCACAAAATTGTCTTGACGTAACAGGGGAATCAACCCAGCAAAAACCACACTCGACTTACCGCTACCACTGGCACCGACGACAGCCACCAACGGCTTTCTTTTCACCGCCTTCGCCAAATCCCGAGTAAACTGCTCGCGCCCAAAAAATACGTGTGAGTCTTCCTCACGAAAGGCAAATAAACCGCGATAGGGACAAGGAGGAGTTCCACCTAGTTTCAGCCAACTCGGCGGTTCTGCTGATGGATTAATGCAAATTGTAGGCAACCAAGAAGCACCGGGAAAGTCATCCTCCAATCCTTGGAGTTTCCTACGTGCTTGCTGCACTGCAAGGTATAAAGGCAGTCGTGAGAGCGCAAAAGCCTCCATGAAATGCTTAAAAAATTCCTCTGCCACAATGTTCGGGACTGGTTCCCGCATTACAATAACGGCAGGAATGTTTAATTTCTCCAAAGCGATCGCCAATCCCAATCCATCACAGGAATTAAAAATCGCCAAGCGTAAACCTTTGTCAATTGCTGCTTTCAGAGCTTCCTCTAGTTGTTCAATTGTCAGGCTATTATTTGTTTTATTTTCATTAATGTAAATCTTACCCGTTTCACCTAGAGTTTGACTGTGACCGGCAAAAAACAGGATATCCCAACCATCCGCATCCCAAAGCTGTGTGTTAAATTCCTGACGTGAAGGCTTGACAAGAAACACAACTTCTGCATTCTCTATACTTTTGAGAAATCTGATTTCTGCCTCTAAGTTGATGCCTTGGCTGTTGCCTAGAATCGCCAAGATTCTGACTTTATTACGTTTGATTTTTAGTTGATTTAGAGGTTTATACTCAGACAGAGACAGAGCGGCTTCTGCTAGAGGATAATCCCGATAGAAATCGCAGCGATGCCATGGTAGTCGTCGCATCAAGTCATCGTCGGTTTCCATCACAATCCGAATTTCTGCTCCAGGGTCGAGTTGCGATCGCATTTGCCGACTAATATTGAGAAACCCCTCAGAATTCAGCCAACGATTCATGCCTTCTTGTAACTTTTGGCATACTTCATCAAAACCAAGCTGAGAGACGTTTGTGACGTATCCATCATCAATTTCAAGTTCATCATCATCTACCATTGATGAGTGACGTATATGTTTGCGATCGCACAAAGCTTGATAAATTGACTGCCAATTTCTGTAGAGTTCAATCAATTCTGGGGCTGGAGGTAAACTGCCGATAAATTGCTGTCTTTGGGGACGATCTGCTGCCCACAGTTGAACGGTTAACTTAGGAAAACCATTGTGCGAATCGCCACTTCCTGGATTAATGACAACTGTGTTGCTCATGAATGAAGATGCACTGAATTTTGCTTTGGATAATGCAATCTACAAACTCAAGTTATAGCGTTTCGCATTCTTTCAGAAAATAAAATTCTTCATCGTTCAAAGCCAAACGCTAAAAACCCACCATCAACTGCGATGCACTGCCCTGTAATGTAAGTTGCTAATGGCATACAAAGAAAAGCTACCAAACCTGCGACTTCCTCTGGTTCACCGATTCGCTTCATAGGTGTACGCGATATCACAGGATTCAAAACATCTGGATTGCTTAAGAACGGTTCGGTAAGGGGGGTAGATATAAACCAGGGAGCAACAGTGTTGACCCGAATACCATCACCTGCCCATTCCACAGCTAGAGAACGAGTGAGTTGGACAATCGCCGCCTTAGTCATTGCATAGGGTGAGCCAGTCCCAACCGAAGTCAGTCCAGCAACTGAACTTATATTAACAATACTACTACGACCTCCAGTTTTAAGCAACGGGTATGCCAGTCGGCACACTTCAAATAGAGAAGTCAGGTTTGTTTGGAAGATAGATGTATATTCATCTTCAGTAAAGTCCTGTGTCTTCTTCCGAATATTAGTACCGACATTATTTACGAGGATATCCAATCCTCCCATATCGTTCACCTTTTCAAAAATTGCTTGATGACCATCAGATGTTGTCACATCTGCCGCAACTCCATGGACTTTCAATCCTTGACTCCGCCACTCCGCCAACTTTTGCTTGACTGTTTGTTCATTCCGTGCGACAATCATTACCTCCGCATTCAGTGAAAGGAACTCTTGGGCGATCGCACCTCCAATCCCCTTCGTTCCTCCAGTAATTAAGGCTTTTTTACCACTCAGTGTCCAACGCTGATTGTCCATTATATTTTTCCGCTCAAATTTTTAGATCCCCGACTTCTTTAAGAAGTCGGGGATCTAGAGGATGTTATCACGTCTGTCGCAATTCCATAAGCTTCCAATCCTTGACTTCACTACTTCTTTGGCGACTTAGATCCCCGACAACTTCTGCGAAGTCGGGGATCTAACTAGCGCTAATCATCCAGTAGCAGTCTTTTAAAATCATCACTATCAGGTAGGTTACGATCCACCAAAAATTGCTGAGCAGCAGATTCTTCCTGACACTGCATCTTAATATACTCTGTTTTAGGCAATGTTCCTTGTCGTAATCCTGCATATTCCAAGTAACTGGAAAACTCCCATTCTTCAGGTTGCTGCACAAGTCCTGCTTTTACCGGATTAAGATGAATATAGCGTGAGAGATTGACAAGATAATCAGTTTGTGAAATATAAATACTTTGAAACCGTCCCTGAAATAACACCCCAGAACGATTGAAACGCTTATTAATTGCCTTTGTGTATGAGAGCGAGAGGGATTTCATGGCATCAGATATGGTTTCATCTCTCAGATAGACCAAAAAATGATAATGATTAGGCATTAAACAGTAAGCAACAATATCGACTGCATTAACGATAAGATGTTCTTTTATCAAGCGGAGAAAATAAACATAGTTCTCACGCTCAAAGAAAATCTCTTGGCGATTGTTGCCCCGATTGTAGATATGGTAAAAGTTACCCCTTTGCAGGGGACTTCGTCTTTGCGGCATAGGCTTTAAATATGGGATGTTGCCTTTAGTATTCCCTTAGATCCCCGACTTCGCAGAAGTTGTCGGGGATCTAGAGGACTATAGGATGTTAAAACAATTTGTACAGCCCATCAGATATTGTCACGTCTACCGCAATTCCATGAACTTTCAATAGGCTGCGATCGCTATTTAGATCCCCGACTTCGCAGAAGTTGTCGGGGATCTAGAGTGACGCTAAAACAGGTTCAACAAAGCCTGTTTAAATTCATTTGCACTCTTAAAATAAATTTCAGGCTTTTCTACCAAGGCTAAATCAATCACCTCTGCAAGTCGTTTCGGTATACTTGCGTCGCGCTGGCGAATGGGTACAGGATCATTTTGCAAAACTGCTAAAAATTGGTCGCTACCAGTAAAATTACGTGGGTATCTTCCAGAAAGCATAACATATAGACAGGCAGCAGCAGCCCACACATCAACTTCTGGTTGAACATACTTATAATTAAGTAGTTGCTGACGACACATTAAAACAGGAGTACCAGCTTTAATACCAGTTAAACTTTGACCACTTAAACCTGCGAAATCAAACGCTTTTGCTAAACCTAATATGCGTTTGATGTGTTCCAGTAAATTAGGTCCTTGCCGAGTTGGAGCTTGATTTTGATAATTATTCTTAATCGTTTTTGAAATTAACTCAGGAATATAAAGAGATTTTAATTCAGTTTCAATACTCACTAAAAATACTGTATTGCTTAGTTGGATTTCATCTCCATCTTGCAAATCATACTCTGTAAATTCCAACTTAACTCCTTCTTCTGGAGTTTGATTTTGTTGGCGTTGTCCAATTTTTTGACCATTAACGTATGTACCATTTCTACTCCCAAAATCACGGACTCGAATTGCTAGTGGGTTGATGTCTAATAAGCAGTGATAGCGAGAAATTGTACGATAATCTTCATCATCTGGTAATTGAAGGTTGCAATCCTTTGACCTGCCGATGATACAGGTAGTGCGAGAATCGAAGGTATATTGTCGTCCTGGTGATTTGCCCTGGGTAATCGTGAGGGTAACTTTGGAACTCCCTTTGGTATTTATTATATGTATTTTAAGGTATAGTGAGCAACAAGATCCCCCACATTCCATCTTCCTGAATCAATTCATAGACTTTGACAATATGGGGATGATTACAACCTCGTAACCGCAACGCTTCGTTCACAAACTTTTCTTGTTTTTCTTGGAAGTCTTCTTGACTTTGGTGCATCGGGTTGAGGGTTTTGATGGCAAACACTTTACCCGTGCGCTGTTCTAGAGCACTGTAAGTGACACCAAAGCCACCACCACCCAGGACTTTTTGGATCATGAATCTGCCGTTTTTGAGCGATTGCTTTGGTGTCCACAGTTTCATCTCAAATCTCCGATACGTTTGTTACATGCTTGAGTATGCTCACCACGGTGGAAAAATGAACCACCTGTTTTAGATGGCGTCAACAATGCCCGATCCCGGCTTGGTAGTGGGATAAGATTATTGGAAAACTGTGGCAACCTCCCCTGATACTTAGTGACAATAGTTACTATATTACTTTCTTAAACGCCAAAGAGAGATAATTCTGCATGACCAATCATGAAGAAAAAAGTGAGAGACTAAACATTCAAGAAAAAGCTGAACAATCTGAAGTTTCTGGTTCGCGCTATATCTTTCGTGGTGACGATCAATATAAAGACAGTTCTTTAGGATTTGAAATAGGCGGAAAAGAAGCTGAAGAAGCAGATATTCAAACCCCTTGGGAGCATGTGAGTGAGAAAGAAAGCTATCAGACTAGCCGATATATATCCTTCTCAGAAAGAATAAAAATCTCAGGAACCCGTGGGGCTGCGTTTTTCACTCTTAAAAATAAGATTATAAAGGTTGCCTGGGATGCGCTCAAACAGTTAGAACGTGAAGGTATAATTAAAATATATACCCCGGAAACTGTTGAAAATCTAATGCTTCAACAAAAACGTAAGGTTAGTAAACGAGCAACCGCAATTAGAGAGGAGATGGAAAAAAATGGTGAAATTCTCATAGAAGGAAAAATCCCAAAGGAGATATTATTTATAG
>JAQYWN010000239.1 GCA_029379265.1 Rhizonema sp. NSF051 | reverse complement strand
GAGAACAAAAAAATCTTTATTTCACCACCTATTTCCCCTTAACCGAGCAGTATTGGGTAGTGATATTGGTGGATCTATCCGCGTTCCGGCTCACTTTTGTGGCATTTTCGGCTTGAAACCAACTGAGCATCGAGTGTCAACATTTGGACATATTCCAGAGTTGCCAGGAACACCTAAAACTATCCGATACTTGCAGACAGTAGGACCTCTCGCCCGCTCTGTGGAAGATTTGCGGTTGTGCCTGTCACTGATTGAAGGACCAGATCCTCGCCAGCCAGAAGTGTTGCCGATACCTATACAAGTCAACCCAGTAACCACGCTAAAGTCTTGCCGCTACGCTTGGACAGAAGGTTTTGGTGATATTCCTTCCTCAGCTGAAACTAAGGCCGCTCTGGAGAAACTAGCATCATCCCTAGCGGATCTAGGGTGCTGTGTAGAACAACACAAACAGCCACCGAATTTTGAGAGCAATGTGGTACGTAATACTTACCTGAATATTTATACTTTTGAATTGGGTTTATCACAGCCAGATCTGACGCAGATTGAAGAGCAACAAAGGTATATCACCGCCCTCGCCGAGCGCGATTTTCTGATTGCGAATATGGACGGCTTCTTATCTAATTGGGATGTTTGGCTCACTCCTGTGGTGCCAGTGCCTGCCTTCACCCATCGTCAGCCAGGAGAACCCATTGAGATTGATGGTTACGAGTTCTCTTATTTGAGAGCAATCGGTGCTTACACCACAATTTTCAACCTAACTGGTAACCCTGCCGTAGTACTGCCCTTTACCCAGTCACAATCCGGACTACCCATTGGTGTGCAGCTGGTGGGGCGGCGTGGGAGTGATATGAAGCTGCTAGAAATTGCTGAGAAATTAACTCAGGTAACTGGTTTTTTCCAAAATCCACCAGCTTATTAGATTGATATTAGGCTTTTACCTACTTCACATTCTACCGACTACCTGCTTCATTCCATTCAGCCTTCATACATTTGTTTATGCTTGGCTAAAAGCTGAAGATATTTCTCGTTCGTCTTGGCTTGAGTCCACTTTTCTTTAAAAATGGCAGCAGATTCAGCTTTCACTGGATCTACTTCATTTGGTAAGATATCATTTCTTGCTTTAATTTAGGCTTCTGTTGAAGTTTCTTTTTGGGGGTTAGTTTTGTACTTTCTACCACTTTTATGGTTGGCATAACGACGCGATCGCGTGTAACCCATCTGTATAAACTTCCGCGCCATATCCGCACCTACGAAATCATCTTGTTCCAAATAGACAAGAAACATTTGATAGATTTTTTCGCTTGATTCTCTAGCGATCTCTGGAGTTTTAAACCGCCAGTGAGGAAGAATTTCTGATTTATAAGGTTCTACTAAAAGTACACCTTGCTCACCCTTGCCAACGCGATACAGTTCAGGATGTTCTCGGAAGTCAATATTTTTAAAATCTAAAGAATAATCAAACATTTACAAGGAAGGTCTATAGACTTTTTGTATAATACATTGCCAGAGTAACCGTATGCATTCATAATGTATACTAAAACGTTGCTGCGAGCCTGAAGGGGCAAGCCTTGTGGTGCGGCATCGCACAATACTCAAGCTCTTCTGACATAGAGAGGCGGTATCGTGAAGCAACAGATGTAGTGGAACGCAGTCACTACCAAATCATCTGGCTTTCAGCGATAGGCAAAACACTGTTGTCAGCAAGGGATGTGATCGGATGCAGTCGGTTTCGGAGCTATCAAATAGTGCGTCGTTATAACGAAATATTTTCCGGATGCGATCGCGCTTCCAAAGACATCAAGAACCTAGTAAAGAATCCTTCCTCGGTGACGAGCAACAGGCGCATTTCTAGTACTTTTGCGTCTACTATTGATGAAAGTTTTTTAACACTTCTTCCCGAGACACATTTGATAGTTGTAGTAGAAAAGAGCTAAATTCTTCTGGTGGTAATCCTAATAAAGGTTCAATAATTACTGTTAGTTGTTCATCTAAAGCTCCAAACCGAACTTTAAGTAAATTTTCTATAATGGTGCGACGTTCAGTTTGAACTCCTTGCTGTATTCCTTCTTGTCTACCTTCTTGTTTAGCCTCTGCCAAACGTTGTTCATAAATTGGTGATAATTGCATAACTAAGTCCCTATCCTCCACGTCTAAATTCTGATTTAATTCTAAAGTAGTTTTCAAGTTTACTAATAAATCTATCGCCTTGCTACGTAATGGATTGTTGATGTCCAAAGCCTGAACTTCCTCAATTGCGTGTTGCTGGACTTTTCCCTTACCCAATAATCTCAACCAAAGAGTTTCTGGAGTTACTGGTAATTGATGAATGGCTACTACCGCTGTTCTCAGGGAATCTCCCAAAAAGTGTATCCCTTTTAACCAATTTTCTTCATCAATCTCTGTATTAAATCCTGCTAGAAATTCTTCAGATGCTGTTGGCGAAAGAATCCATAACTTAGGTAAAGAATCTTCATTTAATGCTAGAGCATTACGTTTAGCTTCACGTTCAAAAAGGGCACAAGTATCAAACAACTTACCCATACAACTACGAACTTCTGACTTTTTGACTGCGTTTCGAAACGGCTCAATTAATACTGCTGTATCAGTAAATCTTCCTAATAATCCCAAAATCTGTTTATCAATTTGAGATTCGGGTGAGGGTACGAAATAAACATCAATTTCTCTGACTTCTCCGGCGATATCTTTACTTGTTTCTACTGAACCTAATGGTGATAATAATTCTTGAAGATAATCTTTGGCAAAGCGGTCATATGGAAATCTGGTCATTTTTCTTTATAAACAAAGGCAGAGGGCAGCTATGAGTCACAGAAAGAGGTCTCAAGAAAAAATGACCGCTATCAGGTATAAAGCTTAACTTTCATCAAAAATTTGTGTCGCGATGCACAAGCTAGAGCGAGAAGGCAACCAAGCCTGTAAGTCTCAAGTTTTTAAACGTGGATGCCTTTTACCTTCTGAAGATGCACTACATAAAGTCTACTATAGCCGTTCTCAGTCAAATCCCAACACTCTCGCCCTCACCCCGCTCTTGACGGGCACCCCTCTCCCAAACTTGGGAGAGGGGCACCTGGTGAGGGCATTTTGTATGTGACTAAAACGAGAACCGCTATATTCAATAGACCAGACATTAGACTAAGTTCGTGAAAATTAATTGTGCGTTCGTTGAAACTCATTGTAGGACGAGGACAGCCGTAAGAAAGAGGGAACGCCCCCATATCATTTCTCTTGATGTCTATTACCATATGTATAGTAGACAATACTATCTGTGTGGCGTACAGTCTTCTTTTGTATGGCAGACAGTCCAGTTGCTTGGTGAATTGAACCCTTTTTCACCCACAAGTACTAACTGACGATATTTGTATAATCATTCATATATGTTATCAACTCCTCAATCTCTTAACAGTGTCTTAGCACCGGGAAATTTGCGAAGAGTCCACCACATTGCCCTCAATGTTCAAAATATGCCAGCTTCACGACACTTCTACGGAACTATCCTCGGTTTGCATGAATTAACAGGCGAAGAGGTTCCTGCAACTCTCGTGGATTTAGTTGCAGACGGAAAAGTTGCCAACTTCGTGACTCCTGATGGGACTATCCTCGATTTATTCGGGGAACCGAATTTGTCACCACCAGATCCCAACCCAGAAAAAAGTTTCACTAGAGCTTACCATCTCGCCTTTGACATAGATCCACAGTTGTTTGAGCAAGCAGTGGAAGTCCTCAAACAAAACCAAATAGCGATCGCCTACGGGCCAGTGTCTCGACCTACTGGCAGAGGTGTGTATTTCTACGACCCTGATGGCTTTATGATCGAGATTCGCTGTGATCTTAAGTAAGGAAGAAGCTATTGTTAGCGTCAGCTTCTGCTACCCACAATCTCCAGCTTTAGATAAGTGGCTAGAGTTATGGGCAGTTTTAAAAAATGCTAATGAAACGGATATGGATCTTGGTTTGAAGTTGCCTTATTCTGTTTAAGAACGTAGACGACTTGTGTATTAACGGATCTCGCCTCAAAGAGATCCCAAAATTTAGTTTCAGCGGAAAACCACAGATTCGCCCTCAAATTCAATTGGAACCGATGAAGTCTCATATCACTCACATGTATATAAGTATTTTCCTAAGTTGGCGGTACGATTGGCATTTGCGAGTGTTCTAACCCCTCCGGTGTCGGCTTTGTTCGGGAAGGTAAAGTGTAACTTTAATGGGTAGGCTTAGTGCTTTAATGATAAGTAATAAAAGCAAATATGATTTAACACCCAACAAATGACAACTAACAACCAACAAGCAATGCAGATGTTTCATCTAATTGAGGAAACAATTAAAAAACCACCGATTCCACACGAGCCTTACAAGCACTCATTGAAAGCTTGGGCAATGTACTGCCTGAGAGACAGAGGTTTTAAGGTGGTGTATGCTGATAAAGCAGACTTTGCGATTGAAACGAGGAGTGGCGAAAAGTTTTACTTTAAAGTCACAAACATTGCAGATGAATTAGATAAGGCGTTTAGCTGGATAGTCTGGGACAACACTACTAAAAGCGCAAATCTCTTACCAATTCAATCTTAACTGTAGATATCGTCCTACTATCCAATTATCAAGCCTGCGGCTTCTCAAACACGAGAATATGCTGCTGTGGTAACACATTATTGGTTTCGCGCCAAACCAAACCAACTGCTTGCATTTCTTTTATGGCTTGCTTTTGAGTCATCTTGTGTAGAGGTTTAATCATCACAAAAGGATTTTCCCCTCGATACTCAACCTGTACAACTCTACCACCAGGTTTAAGTGATCGCACAATCCCTTGCATCACTTCTCGTGGATATGAGAACTCGTGATACGCATCCACCATCAGTGCCAAGTCAATACTTTCTGGTGGTAAGTTGGGGTTGCTCACAGTTGCCAAAACAGTTTCAACGTTGGTAATCTTTTTTTCTTTTTCAAAAGACTTAATGATGTCCAGCATTTCTGGCTGAATATCCACAGCCAGCACTTTGCCTGCTGTTAATTGAGGTGCAATGCGAAAGCTAAAAAAGCCTGTTCCCGCACCAACATCTGCTACAACATCATTAGGTTTGAGCCTCAGAGCTTTCACCAACTTACTTGGTTGTTCTTCAGTTTCTCGGGTTGGCCTTTCTAACCAACCAGCTGCTATATGCCCCATCACTTGGGCTATTTCTCGTCCCATATAAAATTTTCCAATTCCATCTGGGCTATGGATCTGCCGTTGTTCGTAAACAGTGGTAGATGAAGAGGCGACTTTAGCTGTCTTACCGGACGAAAACAGTAAATAAGATAGGAACACCAGAATAATGGCGATCCAAGGTAAAAGCTTATATTTTAAATTGAGCTTCATTAGATACTTCGTATTAACCACTTTTTGAATTAACATCAATGAAAGAATTTTCAATTGTTTTAGAAAGGATACAAGCCTATATTTTTAAATAGGTCAAACAAAAAAGACCTTGCATCACTTTTTACTTATTCCCTTATTTTTGAGTCAGATCTTCAACAATTACATTTTTAATTTTTAACGCTTCCACTGATGACAAAAGGTTCTAATTGATAATTATACCACTTTCCCTGAAAGCGTTCAGCAATATACGGTTTAACGATTAATTTAAGGGGAAATTTATCGTGAACGTCAATCCGCACAAAGGAGTAGGGGAGTCTTTCAAGCTGATCGTAACCATTGCGACCAACAAAGAGGAAAGAATCTGCAACTTTCCGCGTAGATCTACCGAGAGTTTCCCACACTTCGGAACCCTCTTCTCGCTGACGACGAGGATAATAACCGCTACCACCACTAATAATGCAATTAATCCCAGAGTCTGCATGTCCGGTGTTAGTTGTCCGGAGATATTCCAGACAGTGAGCATGACCGTTTAAAATTAAATCAACAATTGGACGCCCTTGAGTCGCGGAACCAAGGGTTTCAGCTACGCGATCAAAACAAGCACGTAAGCGGTGACGAACTGCCAAAGTCTGCGCCTGATACCACTTCGTTGCCTCAGTCACATAGGGAGGATGATGGAAATAAACAATACGTCCCCGTACTTCCTCGGTATTCCAAGATTCTATCAACCGACTTTGTAGCCAATTAAGTTGTTCAAAGTCGATCACATTGTCGTGATCGAGTTGTTTTTCGATGTCGATTTTAATCTCATCAATTTGATTTAATTTGGCTTGCAACGCATCAAGTTCTTCTGCTTCTTCAGGAGTACCGGAGTTCAAATTAATACGTGCCAAAATTTGCAGTTCTTCAAGTTCTAGCTCATGGCGACGTTTTTCTAATTGACGGCGTAAGGCAACACCTTCAGGAGTCGCAGGCAGAGGTGATGGTGTATTAAATGTATTCGAGTCGAGGGCGAAAAAGTCTATCCCACCGTAACGAAAGGTGTAATAGCGGTTAGGTAGGCGTGTAAAATGTCCGGGTTCGTAACGCAAACAGCGTCCTGTATCCGTTTTTGCCGTATAATGGCAATCCAAGTGACGTTCTAAATCCAGGGGTGCGATCGCTTGCAAGTAGTCTAGAAAAGCCCGTGTATAAGCGTCACCGCAATCAGATCCATGCCAGCCAATCTCTATATTTTTTTTGTAGCCGAGTAGACGGCGTAGCGGTAGCGTTGTTCCAGCAAGCAATCGACTCGTCAATGGCACATCATAGTAATCATGATTACCAAGCACCGGGAGAATCGGCAGTTTGAATACCATACTGTCATAGCGAATGCGGTTGGGTTTGAACCCGTTCTCTAAAAACTCGCGGTAAGGTTCAATAAAGTTTGCTGAGTAATACTCCCGAGAACCAACAGTATAAATTACATCTCCTGTATGAAGCACAAAACTGCACCCATCCCCATGTTCTAGCATCAGTTCGGCAATTTGTCTTTGGGGATCATGTCCGTCATGCGCCTTCGATCCGCTATCACCAATCACCATGAAAGAAAATTCCGGATTATCTGAGTTGCCATTATCCAGAACCATACTGGTTTGGTCAATTAAGCGACGTACAATACTCGGATGCCGCCACCGCACCCGTTCTTTCATCTTCTGAATTTTCACGGGAATTGGTGGATCAAAGATAAATTGCATAGGGTGTTGGTTAATGTTTGATGGTTGATGGTTGTTGAGTGTTGGTTGTTCTGTTAACCGCTAACTACTAACCACTTCCTCATTTATAACCAGCAGCTTGTAATGAAAACAACTTGGCATAACGGCCTTCTACTTTTAACAACTCATTATGGGTTCCCTGTTCCACGACAACTCCAGCTTCAATCACTAGAATTTTGTCAGCCATACGTACAGTAGAGAAGCGGTGAGAAATTAAAAACACCATCTGATTTTCGGTGAGAGAACGAAAGTGATTGAAAATGTCAAACTCAGCTTGGGCGTCTATTGCCGATGTTGGTTCATCTAAAACGAGAATATCTGCTTTGTTTCGCATAAAAGCACGAGCAAGGGCAATTTTCTGCCATTGCCCACCGGAAAGTTCCTGTCCCTTATGAAACCATTTCCCTAGCTGAGTCTGGAAGCCTTCAGGCAAATATTCGATAAAAGGTTGTGCCATTCCTTTTTCAGCAGCAATTTCCCAGCGGTTTTTGTCTTCTAAGTGTTCTACATCACCTACACCAATATTTTCACCAACAGTGAACTGGTAGCGGACAAATTGCTGAAAAATCACGCCTATCCGCTTTCGCAGCACATCAACATCCCATTCCTGCAAATCTAAGCCATCAAGTAAGATGCGTCCAGAGTCTGGAGTATAAAGACGTGTTAGGAGTTTGATTAATGTGGTTTTACCCGAACCATTCTCACCGACAATTGCTAACTTCTCCCCTGGCATCAGATGTAGCGAGACATTTTTTAACGCCGGATGCAAGCTTCCCGGATAGGTAAACGAGACGTTCTCAAACCGAACTCCATCTTGCTCTTTTAAACCTTTGATAGCTTTACCCAATGGTAGTGGGACTTCCTCTTCTAAAAACTCGTACAGGTTAGAAAGATACAGGTTGTCTTCGTACATTCCCCCAATGGAAGTTAGGGCACCAGAAAATGTAGACTGTCCTTGGCGAAACACGGTAATATACATTGTCATATCTCCTAAGGAGATTCTACCGACAACAGTTTGCACGACAATCCAAGCATATGCGATGTAAAAGGCAGTGGTACTGAACAAACTCAGGACATATCCCCACTGTCCTCGTTTCAGTGTTAAATCGCGATCTTCGACGTAGAGTGTATCAAACAGTTGGCGGTAGCGTTCTAGCAGCATTTCCCCGATTTGGTAGAGTTTCACTTCTTTGGCAAAGTCTTCTCTAGCTAGAAGTGTTTCTAGGTAATGCTGCTGGCGGGTTTCCGGGGCACGCCAGCTAAATAAGCGAAAAGCAACTCCAGCAAACTTCGTTTCGGCAAAAAATGCAGGCAGAGATGCCAGTACCAATACGATGACTGCCCAAACTGAGAATTTGACCAGCAAAACGCCATAAGTCACGATGGATAAGGCACTTTGCACCAAGCCGAAGGTACGAGTGACTAGCGAGAGGGGACGGACTGATGCTTCTCGCCTTGCATTGCTTAACTTATCGTAAAATTCTGAGTCCTCAAACTGAGTTAGGTCAAGAGTGAGTGACTTTTCCAGAATCAAAACGTTCACCCGTTGACCGAGAAGCATCCGCAACAGAGACTGGCAAACCGTCAGTCCTCGCTGACTCCCTGCCAGCACAGCGACGGCGATCGCCTCTAATCCCACGTACATTAATGGATGATAGCTATTGACAAATTCATGATTATGTGTATTAATTTGTAGAGGAGCAAGATTGCGCGTCTCTAAAACAGCATCAACGATCAGCTTACCGATGTAAGCAACAGCAGCTGGTAGAAGACCAGCAACCAAAGTTAAAATCGCAAATAGGATAGTCAGAGAGCGGCTGGTAGTCCACACCAAACCGATTACTCGGCTACTGTAGCGGAAAACCTCCAATGATTGACGCAGAGCGTTACGTTTTTTAAGAATTCCCATACTATTTTTATAGCGTAAAAAACTGTAACTTGGCTGACATGCGATCGCCAAAATGCGATGCGCTCCCATTAGACATCTCTTGTAGGGGCGAACGGCTGTTCGCCCCCACCAGGGATTTGAACGAACGCATCATTAATACTAAGGGACAAACAGAGAGTGACGGAGTGTACTGAAGTGCGGGATGTAGCAGAAAAATTTATTCAAGCTAACTGTTTTCCTCCTCCGGTATTGAGTGTACTGGGGCACTGTAATAAATCTTTATAAAATTCGGAAACGCCTACATCCTAAAGTTTACAACTCGCAACGCGAGAAAAGATTTCAGGTGATGTGCCCAAAAATTCGTCCACGATATACATTCTTTCTTTAATACGTGTTTCAGTAACGTGTACGTGACGTATAATGGAAGGAAGACTCCCCCTAAGCTGCGGGTATAAGTTTATACGTTTAAATATTTCGTTGTAACTCACATAGCCACCGCTCGATCCTGTTTTATTACCGATACCCTTGTCATCTAACCACCCAACTGCACGAGAAAACTTTTTAGAGTTTTCTTGATCTTTGTCATTCCACTGTTCTAGTTTTATACCAAGTCGATTTCCAGTATTAATCCATATTTCCTTTTGTACACTAAAGCCAAAACGTTTTTCTGAATTGCTGACCCAAAGCTGGTCTATTCTTTTCAGGTCCGGACAAGAAAAACTATTAATGTTCATGTTGTCATAATATCCTTCTTTTTGTCTGTTAGCGAGATAAAGCATGAGCCTAGATGTTAGGCTGTCAGCCTCTTCCCACTTAGAATTTGTCAGTTGATTACCTAGTTCAGCGTAATAATACTCTTTTAAAGAGTCCTTAACTTTTTGCTGAAGACGATCTCCTTTGCTTTGCTCAAGTAAACTTATCAGTTCTCGATGTAGCGCTTCTATATCTAATGAAGAAAGAAT
>JAQYWN010000238.1 GCA_029379265.1 Rhizonema sp. NSF051 | reverse complement strand
GGATATAACTCTTCACATCTTAATTACCATTCACAGAAATATATCAAAAAGCAGGTGGCAAATCCTGAAAAATTCAAAAGTTCAGTTTCGTCAGCTTTAGAGAAAATAAACTCAAATTTTTTAAATAAAATTGTTTTGGCCGATGTACTAGACATTAGCGCGAATCATCGTTTCAACTTATTTCAAACATTAAATAACCTCAGACAAATACATCCTAATTGTTATACATTTTCTATAAGTAATGGTAAAGGACAAAATTTTATTGGAGCCAGTCCAGAACGCTTAATTACCATTCACAATCAACAATTAATCGCTGATGCTTTGGCAGGAAGCGCACCACGAGGGAAAACACCGACAGAAGACGCCATCAACGCTGATCGCTTACTCAATAGCGAAAAAGAACGACACGAACATTCACTCGTGATCAATTTCATCAACCAACACCTGTGTGAGCTTGGTTTATTACCCCAAGTGTTAGCACCGCGACTGCGACAATTATCCAACATTCAGCACTTATGGACTCCGATCAATGCGGTAGTTCCTGCAAACGTACATCCTTTAAAGATCGTCGCTCAACTACATCCTACACCAGCAGTTGCAGGTGCTTCTAGAGATTTTGCCTGTAACGAAATTCGGCACTACGAAAACTTTGAGAGGGGTTTATATGCTGCACCTCTAGGTTGGGTAGACTCGGATGGAAATTGCGAGTTTATTGTTGGAATTCGTTCCGCACTCATAGATGGCACTCACGCTAGACTTTACGCGGGTGCTGGCATCGTGGCAGGTTCCGATCCTGACAAAGAACTTGCGGAAATTCAACTCAAACTTCAGGCTCTACTAAAGGCATTAGTTTGAAATTGGATTTGCCTGTAAAGGTACAGTCAATGTAGCACGAATTATCGCTCTTGTTGGGGAGCTCTTCGGAGCTAACGAAACCGTCGTGTGAGGATATTTTATCATTTTCTCCAAGTTCTTCACCATTTTGCATCAATTAATTGCGTTTAACCTACATAACCCGAGCTTCATATCAAATTTCTGCCTCTTTTAGGTTAAAACGAGGTTATCCAGTATATTAAGAGAAGGTTATGGAAACCTTCGGTTTTCACTTATATACATTCACCGTCAAGAGGAGGTCTTAAGAGCATTGAACAGCCCAAAGCAGGAGATAAAGTCTTGATTTTACGTCCAGCATACGTAGCTGGCAGAGTCGGAGAAGTCCGTGGTAAAGAAATCCTCTCAAGCGGTCAACCAAGCGATCGCTGGCTGATCCAAGTAGATTCTGAAAATATTTTGGTGTCGCTGTACCTAAGAGAGTTTCAAGCACTCAATCAAAATGATTAGCAGCTTGAGAAGCACGTTTTAATTCAAAGTCTTCACCGTTGATTTCTCAGTTGATCGAGTCCTAAATCGCGGTGAATCAACGGCTTAGCATTCTCCCCCGTGTAAGTACTGACAACATGACCATTACCAGTCATTTGATACTTATATGTTACCAAACCTTCCAAACCTACGGGACCACGAGGTGGCATTTGTTGGGTACTAATTCCGACTTCTGCACCAAAACCGTAGCGGAAGCCGTCAGCAAATCGAGTAGAACAATTGTGATAAACTCCAGCTGCATTCACGAGCGCGCCAAAAGTTGACGCGGCTTCTATATCTTCAGTGACGATCCCATCGGTGTGTTTAGAACCATAATCGTTAATGTGGGCGATCGCTTCTTCTACCGAATCCACAATTTTTACCGACAAAATCAAATCGCTGTATTCTGTCTCCCAGTCTTTTTCTGTTGCCACTACAATATCTGGCAAAATCTTGCGGGTGTGTTCGTCGCCTCTTAATTCCACATTCAGTTTTTGCAAAGCTTCAGCAACTTTTGGTAAAAATGTTGTGGCAATGTCGGAGTGAACTAATAAAGTCTCAATAGCATTGCAGGCAGCAGGATAATTTGTTTTCGCATCGATTGTAATTGCAATGGCTTTATCAATATCTGCGGCTTTATCTACATAAAGATGACAGATGCCATCCGCATGCCCCAATACTGGAATTCGGGTATTTTCTTGCACAAAACGGACAAAAGAGTTAGAACCTCTAGGAATAATTAAATCCACATATTTATCTAATTTCAAAAGTTCTAGGGTTTCTTCTCTTGTTGTCAACAGTTGCACTACATCTGGGTTAACAGTAGTTTGAGATAATCCTAGTTTAATTGCTTTGACTATCGCCTCACAAGAACGAATCGCTTCTTTGCCACCTTTAAGAATAACGCCATTACCTGATTTAATTGCGAGAGAGACAATTTGAATTGCTGCCTCAGGACGTGCTTCAAAAATGACGCCCAAAACTCCTAGTGGACATGTGATTCGCTTGAGGACTAAGCCTGTGTCGAGTTCACGGTGAATTTGCACTGCACCGACTGGATCGCTTAGCTTACCCACATCACTGACTCCAGCGATCGCATCTCTTAACTTATGTTCATCCAACTGCAAGCGCTTGTAAAGTGGTTTGGCAATTCCCACAGCTGCTTGACAATCAGCAACATTGGCTGACAATATTTCCTCTTTTGCCGATTCTAAAGCTTGAGCGATGGCCTCAATTGCTTGGTTTTTGGCTTCAGTTGAAAGTACTGCCAGCTTGAGTGCGGCAAGTCTGGTTTTTTTAGCGATCGCGATTAGGGAAGAAAAATCGTTTTGGGAAGCCGTCATACGATTTTGGTGTTTCGTTTGAGAAGAGTGAATATTTTTTGATTGATTGGGCGTGGCGACGCAGACAATTAGCGTTGAATTATATGCTACCACCTCTTGCGAGTCGAGATGCCATCACCCTAAGTGTCTATAGGATGTACGCTAAATTTCTTCTCCTACCTTGTGCTGGATATGTTGAGAAAACCTCTTTATAAATCTTTACATTATATTTTACGTAATCGTAGTAAGGAAGATTGGATCTACTGAGTATTAATCGACTAAGTACTACCTCTTTAGAGGAGAGATCATAATGTCACTCCAATCAGGAATAGAAGCTGTCACGCAAGGACGTTATCAAGAGGCTGTTCAAATACTAGAACAGTTCTGTCGGAGTTGTACCGATCAAAGTTGCTCAGAATATAATTCAGCACAAATATGGTTGGTGAGAGCATATCAAGGCACAGGAGAAATCGGAAAAGCAACCATTCTGTGTCAAAAGTTAATGAGGAGCGAAAATTTACAAGCACGTCATTGGGCAGAACAAATGTGCCCAACCCTGCCCAATGCCCCAAAACCGCACTCAAGTGGCATCAAAAAAACCAATCGCGCTGCAACTGCTAGTGTCAAGCTAGCAATGGGAGGTGTGGGTGGAAGTTTAGCACTGGCTTCGGGAGTAACCATCACATTGCTGTTTGGCATGGTGTTGGCTTTAAGTTTAAGCTTAGTATTGATTGTGGGGAGCGAAAATCCAACAATTGGGTTAGCGATCGCGATTACTGTCACCCTGGTTTTCAATCTCGCAGCCTTTTTCCTGTCTCCCTTCCTCATGGATTTGACTCAACGCTGGCTGTATCAAACTCGCTGGGTAGATTTGGCAGAAGTAGAAACACTCAGTCCTGAGACAGCCAGAGTTATTCGCCGCGTCTGTCAACAGAAAAAACTGAAAATACCCCGATTGGGAATCATTAACGACCAGAACCCAACTGCTTTTACTTACGGCTCTTTGCCCAATAGCGCTCGTCTGGTTGTTAGTCAGGGGCTTTTCACTTACTTAGATGATGATGAAATTGCTACCGTTTACGCCCATGAATTGGGACATATAGTCCATTGGGACTTTGCAGTGATGACGGTAGCTTCGACCTTAGTGCAAATTAGCTATCTGATTTACATCACAGCTAGAAACCTGAGTCGTAACGGCGGGGATAAAAGGATCAAAAGTGCTGCTCAAAGTACTACCTTGGTTGCCTATGTATTCTACTTCATTGGCACTTACCTGTTATTGTACTTGTCCCGTACAAGAGAATACTTTGCCGACCACTATGCTGCGGAAGCTACTGGTAACCCCAATGGATTATCTCGCGCCTTAGTGAAGATTGCCTACGGTATTTTGGAAGAAGGTTCGCGATCGACTGAACCCAGCAAATTGATTGAAGGCACTCGCGCCTTAGGCATTTACGACCACAAAGCTGCTGCCTCCACAGGCACAGCCTACCGTATTGCCTCAGATGTACAAAACATTGGTCGCGTCTTTCTATGGGATCTCTTCAATCCTTGGGGCTGGTGGATGGAGTTAAATTCTACTCACCCTCTGACAGGCAAACGAGTCCGTGCCCTCAGTACCTATGCCGAACAGTTAGGTTTAGAAACTGAGTTCGACATGGGGCGAGTCATTGGCGAAGGTAAACATCTCAAAAAGAGTCAGCTTTACGGCAGCTTCCTCTTAGATATTGTACTTTATGGTGCCGAAACCATCGGTTTCTTCGCTGGCTTAGTCATTGGTGTGATCCTTAGCTCACATTCCGCAAACACCGGGTTAATGATTGGTGTACCATGCATTGGTTTGGGATTGGGAGTGCTAATCAAAGCCTTGGTCATGTTCCCCAAATACGATCAAGCCACTGAAACCGACGTTCTCACACTTATGTCAGATCCTTATGCCAGTCCCTTGCGCGGAAAACCCGCAAAACTAGAAGGTCAACTCATCGGGCGTGGTGACGCAGGTTATAAGTTTGGTTCTGATATCAAGATTCAAAACCGCACTGGAATGCTTTATCTACACTACGCTTCACGCTTTGGTCCCATTGGCAATTTCCTGTTTGGGATGAAGCGAGTTAAAAGCTTAATTGGTTCCCAAGTTGGGACAGTCGGTTGGTTCCGCCGAGGTGTTGCACCCTGGATGGATCTGATTGAAATTAAGAGTGAAAGTGGCACCGTTGTCAAGAGTTACCATCGCTTCTGGTCATTTATCTTAGGTGGCGGACTAATTATTTTAGGTGTCGCCTGTACTGTGCTTATGCATGGCAGCAGGATTTAGTCGGCATCGTACTGATCGGAATCAGCAAGATAACGTAGTAGGAGTGAAGTGTTTAAATTTGGTAAGAAAATTTATTCGTGATCTTCCCCTACCTCCTCGGCAACTTCTGTTTGAGAATAGGCAAGTTGAGCTTTTGCCTGTTGCCAAAGTGCTTCTAACTCATCTACACTGTAATCAGAAAGAGGGCGATCAGCAAATCCCTCTATTTTTTGAAGGCGTTGGATAAATCTCTGATTTGTTCCTTGCAAAGCATCACTAGGATCGAGCTTATACCATCGGGCAAGTTGGAGAACAGAAAATAGCACATCACCTAATTCAGCTTGTTGTCGTTCTGGTGTTTCATGGGCTAAAGCCTGCTTAAATTCCGTCAATTCTTCATTAAACTTTCCCCACACTTGGTCTATATTTTCCCACTCGAATCCGACGGCAGCAGCTTTTTGAGAAATCTTCATCGTTCCCATCAACGGGGGAAGCTGACGTTGATAGCGACTCAGTTTATGACTGAGTTTTTGAGTTTCTAGAGATTCCCCTTTTTCTGCTGCTTTGATTTGTACCCAATTTTGCCGCACCTCATCAACGTTTTGCACTGACACATCACCAAATACATGAGGATGACGGCGAATTAGCTTTTGTGAGATACTTTGGGCAACTTCTAGAAGTGAAAATTGTTTGTCTTCGCTGGCAATTTGCGCTTGCAGAACAACTTGTAAGAGTAAATCGCCCAATTCTTCAGCGATCGCCTGACGATCTCCACTATTGATTGCATCCACCACTTCATAAGCTTCTTCTATGACATACGGTGTCAGAGTTTGGGGAGTTTGAGCCAAATCCCACGGACAACCACCATCAGGCGATCGCAACTTTGCCACGATATCAATCAACTCTTGCAGTGCTGCCAAGGTATCTTTCATAGTTAATAGTTAGTTGATAGTTAGGAATTGATAATTGTTAAAAAGTACCACTAACGACTTTCCTCTCCCTGTCTCCTTACTTGCCATTCGTGCGGTTCTTAGTAGTTTTTGGTTTACCCCGCCGAGCGCGAGTCGTGACTTTACGCTTCTTCATTTTCGCACGCGGCAGCAAACCGCGAACTCCGAGCGTCAGGACACGCTTGTAAGTAGAACCGCCCCAATCGCTGACATAATGGCTCATAGCACCAAGTTCCAGCCCCAGGAATAAGGCAAGAAATTCTGTGCTGTAACGAGACGATTTCATCACAGTTGCACCGACAAACTGCCAACTTAACCCCACATTCCACAGCTTTTCGGCAATTTCTAAAACGACAATTGCTAAAACACTGATTATGCTACTCAGATAAAGCACTCGCAGCGTTGTACCGATAATTGGTCCGTGTGATAAGAAAGAGCGATGACGCAAGCTTTTTTGATAAGGAAGCCAAATGAAGCGTAAGAAACCCCAGCGTTGGAACTGGCGCGAGTAGATATCCAAGTCAGGACCAAACATCAGTCCCCCAAAGATAAACCCGCCTGCAACTAACAAAGTGAGATTGCCACTTCGAGTCTGAACGAAAGTGATGCCAGTAATGAATGGCAAAGCCCATAGAGTAATGCGATCGTGTGTCCGACCAGAGGGCATGATAGCAGTTTTGGTTTTTGGATTAAGTGAGCAGCAAAATTTTTCTCCAAAATACTAGCGCGTTCTGAGAATTTATGTGCTATTATCTTTAAAGTGAAAAAAAGCGGGTGGTTAGCTCAGTTGGTAGAGCGCCTGCCTTACAAGCAGGATGTCACTGGTTCGAGTCCAGTACTACCCATTAAGTCTATTGAGGTTTGAAACAGTTTATGATGTGACCTTTTGAGGTTGATAATCATGATCGTTGACACTGCACTCTGAACCCATTTACAACGTCAGTTCCTTGGAAACAACATTTTCAAAGCATTCCAGGAAATGTTGTTTCCAAATTAAAATGAACACTTGATAAGAGTTCTGGAAAACACTACTGATTTTGGCTGTTTGCTTGAAACTCAACCTCACTAAGCATCTTTAATCTCTCATAAGATATAAATACAACTTAATCTTATGGCAATATCATATCTTTGGTTTGCCCATAGATTCTTTCGCTACAACGACGCTTCATTTCAACGCCGTCAAAATTTTTTACGGATGTTCATCACATTACTCACTCAGCAGATGGCTCAATTTTTCAGCAATTTGAGCCATGGTTTCTGATGACAATTCACCTAATTCACGTTGAATTACAACTGTAGAAACGGTCACAAGTTGGTGCAATCTAATGGTAGATGCAACCCGCAAGCCTGAAGCAGCAAAGTCAGGATGACTGCTATGTAACACAATATCTGTTTTCAGAACAGTACTGGGAATGCGACTAGTGATATAAGCCAAAATAACGTGACGATGAGCTTCCATAGGGTTTGTCAAGCAAAGCGCTGGACGCAGCTTGTTAGCTGACAAATCATCATAAGGAAAAGGTACTAAAAAAACTTTACCCTTCGTCATGAAATGGTTTGCCGTCAGCTAGGGTGTATATATCTTCTTCTGAATCTGTTATCGAACAGAAATTTGGTTCTCTGACTACTGATTGAGTATACTTTAGGTCATGGAATGGCAAGCCATCCGTTATAGTGTAAATATCTTCTTGTTGCTCTTTGAGGAAATCAAAAGCTGGATTTCTCATTGCTGCTTTCAGCCATTCATACTCTTCTAGTTCTGCTTTTTTAAGTAGGACGGCTTCCAATGCTTCAAGTCGTTTTAAATCATCATAAGTGACGATGGCAGCTGTTGCTTTCCCTTGCTTTTCAATGACAATTCGTTCTCCACTTTCTGCTATTTTATTAATCAAATTTTGAAAATTTTCGTTTCCTTCAATAAAGTTTACAGTTTCCATACCGTACACCATTTAATGATTTTTCATGCTATCGATTTTACAAAAAGGTAAATCGCAAAATTTTCCACTATACTTCAATCACAGCGCCAAATCTTGATAGTGCCGTCACTACTACCACTTACAAGAGTTTGCCCATTGGCACTAAATGCAAGCGAATTAACAGAACCTGTATGTGCTGTGAGACGTTGCAGTCTCATTCCAGTATAGGGGTTCCATAGCTTGATGATGCTGTCACTGCTGCCACTTGCAAGAGTTTTTCCATCAGGGCTAAAGGCTAATGCACAAACTCCTCTAAAATGCTCTTCAATTATATGGTTTACTGTCCAGGTACTGACATCCCATAATTTGATTTTACCGTCAAAGCCACCACTAGCAAGAGTTTTTCCATCGGGGCTAAAGGCAATTGACATTACGCTGCTTTGTGAATGTCCAGACAGAACATGGAGTAGTTCCCCAGTGCATGGATTCCAAATCTTGATGTTATTTCCTAAACTAGTTTCACCGTCAGGAGCAGTAATCGACATACCAGCAACCAGCAGACGTCCATTGGGACTGAAGTTAACACATGTAACTGAGTATGAAGGAGAACTCATCTTCAGCCAGATAAGCCTTAGCGAATGCACCCTCGCTCAAAAAGCCGATAATTTTGTAGCGTCCGCCTACTGTCTCGCCCACCGTAAAGTTTATCGAATTCTCATTCACACTGATTTTTAGATACAGAATTATATTGGCACTAACCATGCCAGTCTTAGGATACCCATTGTCATTACCGAAGTTAACTGTGTTCAACCTGATTTTGGACAAATATTAAACTGATATTGCTCTTTCGATTAGAGTCAGTGGAAACGGAGGACTTTTTCTCCAGATGGTAAATACGTCTGAGTGCTGATGAATATATAGTACTGTGAGGAATTTAATTTTAACTTCATAAATTCCTACTGAGGATAAATGACATTCTTAACGAAAAGAACTAAAATTGAGTAGCCGCAATTGATAAGTGTTAATTTTTTTGAATTATTACTTGAAATATTTTTGTAGCAGCACAATACGAGTAGAGCGATCGCAACCCAGTTCAGTTATCCAAAAGACGCCACATAAAATTGCTGCACTGCGTAAGCTATCATATAAATATACTGTCGTTGGGCAGAATCCTCAAGCTGCTCAAAATTTGCAAGTTGTAAAAACTGTTGCAAATGGTACTGAAAAATCTGGGTTTTTAGTCAAAATTGGCTAGAAGCGCAAAGATTTAATAAAAGGTTAAGCTGATAAGTTGTTGCGTCACTCATAATTAAGTAGTTCCATCAAAAGTCTTATGAGCGAGTTGGATATATACTACAAAGTATTGGAATTGGATCAGGAAGCAACACTTGAGGAAGTGAATCAGGCTTATAAGGATTTGGCTTTTGTCTGGCATCCCGATCGCATCCCAACAGACAATATCCGCTTACGAGAAAAGGCACAAAGAAAACTGCAAGAAATTAATGAAGCTCGAGAAAAATTGCGTTCTCTGAAAGCAAAACATCAAACTGAGCCCAAAGAAACGACAACCAAAACCGCTCCGAAAGCAACTCATGCACCAAAACAAAACCCAGATTTAAGTGGCAAAGACTTCAGTCGGGCGAATTTGACTAATAGAGATTTTTCTTGCAGAAATATGAGTTACGCTAACTTGAGCGGTGCTAATCTCAGCGATACTTTCATGCACAAAGTTAATCTCCGAGGCGCAAATTTATCGGATGCTAATTTGTTTAGGGCAAACCTTCTTTTAGCTGATTTGAGGGAAGCGAATTTACGATCTGCTAACTTGATAGGAGCCGATTTGAGTGGAGCCGACTTGCGAGGAGCAAATTTAACAGGAGCGCGGATGCGCTCTGGCGAACGCCTGCTTGTGAAACTGGTTGGAGCCAACTTGGTAGGAGCAATCATGCCTGACGGCACAATTTATGATTAAATGACAGCAGAGCATTCAGCACTTCAGCAGTCAGTGGTCAGCTATGAAAAATGTATGCTGATAGCTAGGACTAGGGGTAGAATGCTTGCAAGTTATGAATGATGGATTCTACAACTTTTCAATCATAACTTCTGTAGGGGTAGGTTTTACCTATCAATATTAAAT
>JAQYWN010000237.1 GCA_029379265.1 Rhizonema sp. NSF051 | reverse complement strand
AATTAATTACCAATTTTTTGTGAACAATGAGCTAGACTTAATACGAAAAACAAACTTATTCATTAAGTTTTTATTTTCGCACTTGTACCAAATAGCCACAACGGTGTTCACCGTTAATAATGCAGTGGGTACGCTCTACTGTACAATCTGGTAGAACTGCAGCAAACATTTCTAATTCATGCCCGCACACACTGGGGAAAGACTCAGCAACGTTGGAGATTGCACAATTATGCTCGGTTAAGATGAAACTGTCACCAACTGAAGAGTCCCCCGATTCTACAAGGTGAGACTCAGTCATATAACCTTCAGCTTTTCTCAGTTCTACCAAGGTTGCCACCCTCTGATTCGGCGAACCGTTACCCAATCGCTCTCGATATTTTTTTGCTTTGCGCTCCCACTGTTTTTGTAAAATTGAACTGACTTGGTCATGACCTACTGTTTCTGCTAAGGTATCTAGTAAGGAAACAGCAAATTGACCGTAGCGATCGCTCACTGTCCGACTTAAGCGATCACGTCCCTGACGACTCAGTTGATAAACGTGCTGTGGACGTCCCATTCCCGCTTGAACTGAAGACAAGACAATAAGATCTTCTGCCTCCAAATCCTTAAGATGACGACGAATTGCTTGGGGGCTAATATTTAAGGCTGCGGCGAGCGCTAAAGCCGTAGCTTGCAAGTGTTTCAAAAGATATTCTAAGATATCTTGCTTGGTTGAGGACTGCTGCGTAATCGCCATCTTCGTCCCAAAAACTCATGTAAATTTTCACTTTGACAACAATGTTGTTGTTAATCTAGCGTAAAATAAAGATATATTAAACAACAGATGTGTTGTTTTAATCTCCATCTTTATTGTAACAGCAGGATAACAACGAGCGCGACAAGAGATGGAAATCAGCTAAAAATAGCTCGTCTGCCATCCTTAAAGAGATTCCCAACAGCGAACACAAGAGAAACCGAACGATGAGTGCCACTGTCAAAACTTTAGTTAACCAGCCCTACAAGTACGGCTTTATCACCAATATTGAAGCCGACACAATTCCGCGTGGATTAAACGAGGACGTCATTCGCGTCATTTCCGCAAAGAAGAACGAGCCGGAGTTCATGCTGGAATTTCGCCTCAAAGCTTACCGCCAGTGGCAAAAAATGACAGAACCGACTTGGCACAGCGTTAAGTATCCGCCAATTAATTATCAAGATATCATTTATTACTCAGCTCCGAAGCAAAGTAAGGAAAAGCTGAAAAGCTTGGATGACGTCGATCCAGCAGTGTTGGAAACCTTTGAAAAGTTAGGGATTCCCCTGTCAGAACAGAAGCGACTGGCGAATGTCGCCGTGGATGCCATTTTTGATAGTGTTTCGATTGGTACCACCTTTAAGGAAAAGCTTTTGAAAGAAGGTGTCATCTTCTGCTCGATTTCCGAAGCATTGCAAGAATACCCAGAAATAGTGCGAAAGTATATAGGAAGCGTCGTTCCGCCAGCTGATAATTACTTTGCCGCCCTAAATTCTGCAGTATTCAGTGATGGTTCCTTCGTCTATATACCCAAAGGTGTAAAGTGCCCGATGGAACTGTCTACCTACTTCCGGATCAACAACGGCGATACAGGACAGTTTGAGCGCACCCTGATAATCGCTGAAGACGACAGCTACGTCTCCTATTTAGAAGGCTGTACCGCGCCAATGTATGATAGCAACCAGTTGCACGCGGCTGTTGTAGAACTCGTAACTCACGATAATGCTGAGATTAAGTATTCTACCGTACAGAACTGGTATGCAGGTGATGCTAAAGGCAAAGGCGGTATTTACAATTTCGTCACCAAACGCGGTTTGTGTCAAGGTGTAAACTCTAAGATTTCTTGGACACAGGTAGAGACTGGGAGTGCGATCACTTGGAAGTATCCCAGCTGCGTACTCGTAGGCGATAACTCTGTGGGAGAGTTCTACTCAGTAGCGCTGACGAACAATATGCAGCAGGCTGACACTGGTACCAAAATGGTTCACGTCGGCAAGAACACCCGCAGCACAATTATTTCTAAAGGAATTTCTGCTGGCAATTCCAGCAACAGCTACCGAGGTTTGGTAAAAATTAACCCGAAGGCTGAAGGAGCAAGAAATTATTCGCAATGTGATTCAATGCTCATTGGGGATAACGCCCACGCGAACACTTTTCCTTATATCCAAGTGCAGAATCAAGCTGCCAAGGTAGAGCATGAAGCTTCTACTTCTAAAATTGGGGAAGATCAACTATTTTTCTTTAGGCAGCGAGGTATTTCAGCAGAAGATGCAATCTCAATGATGATTAGCGGTTTCTGCAAGGATGTATTTAGTCAGTTACCAATGGAGTTTGCCGTGGAAGCTGATAAGCTGTTGAGTTTGAAGTTGGAAGGTAGTGTTGGGTAAAAATTGTAGTAAGCACTTCAGTGCTGTAATCATAAAGTGCTGAAGCACTTACTACTAATAAGAAGAGAAAGAATATGATTATTGAAAATAGTGAAGTCGTACTGTCAGTAAAAGATTTGACAGTGGAAGTTGATGGAAGTCCGATTCTTAAAGGTGTGAATCTTGAGGTTCGCTACGGAGAAATTCACGCCATTATGGGACCAAATGGTTCTGGGAAAAGCACTTTTTCCAAGGTGTTAGCAGGGCATCCAGCTTATAATGTGACTGGCGGTGAGGTGATTTTCCAGGGACAAAACTTACTGGAAATGGAACCAGAGGAACGTGCTCGCTCTGGTGTATTTTTAGCATTCCAGTATCCATTGGAAATTCCTGGTGTTAGCAATTTGGATTTCTTGCGCGTCGCTTACAATTCCCGCCAGAAAGCACAGGGTTTAGAGGAATTGGATGCGTTTGATTTTGATGATTTGGTAGAGCAAAAGCTGGATGTGGTAAAGATGAATCCGGCTTTTCTCAACCGCAGCGTCAATGAAGGCTTTTCGGGTGGTGAGAAGAAGCGGAATGAGATTCTGCAAATGGCGCTTTTGGAACCGAAGCTAGCAATTTTGGATGAGACGGATTCTGGTTTGGATATTGACGCGCTGAAAATTGTTGCGAACGGAGTTAACCAACTGGCTAATCGTGAAAATGCCACGATTATGATTACCCACTACCAGCGGTTACTCAATTATATTGTGCCTGACTATATTCATGTGATGGCACAAGGACGAATTGTCACCTCCGGTGGAAAAGAACTGGCGCTGGAGTTAGAATCCCGTGGTTATGACTGGATTCAAGAGGAAGTTGTGACTGAGGTGGGTGTGTCATGAGTATTCAAGTTTCTCCCAGTGTGGGTTCTGACACTTTACTAGATAGAGATGATTATTTGACAGGTTTGTTAAAACTGATTGTCGAGACTTCGCCCAACATATCTCTACAGAGAATTGAACCACAAACAAGTGCTTGGTTGCAGGAATTACGCCAAAGTGCTGCCCTTTGGGTACGTCAATCAACTCTCCCCACCACCCGTGATGAAGAATGGCGCACTACTGATTTGTCGTCTTTGCGCCAAGTGCAATTTGACAATAATGTAGAGACTCGTCACAGCGAGTCTCTAGATATGACGCAGCTCACGTTACCAGAAGCTGTTAACAGTCGCTTAGTTTTTGTTAATGGAGTTTATGCGCCTGATTTATCAGCAGTTTCTGGGTTACCTGAAGGGGTTATCGTCAGTAATTTGGCTGACTTGCCTGTAGAGAAGCGTTTACATGAGTATTTGGCTCAAGCTCAAGGCTCCACAGAAGTCTTTACTGCCCTCAACACGAGTGGCATGAGCGATGTTGCTGTGGTATGGGTAGCGAAGAATGTGGTTGTGGAAACTCCCATTCATTTGCTGTTTATTTCTGCTGGTGAAACGGCAACTATTTCTCTACCACGTTGTTTGGTGGTGGCGGAGACTGGTAGTAGTGTGACTTTGGTTGAAGAATTTTTGAACCGCCTAGACGCCAAGGAAGAGGTTTATTTTACGAATGCGGTGACGGAGATTTGGATAGAGGATAATGCTCGGGTAAGTCACACTCGGATTGAGCTTGATGGTGCAGAGGCTTTTCATATTGGGAAAACGGCTGTTAATCAAGCACGTCACAGTTCCTATACTTGTCATGCAGTGACTCTTGGGGCAAAGTTGTCGCGGCACAATTTAGAGGTTTGGCAAGCTGGGGAGCAAACGGAAACGACTCTAAATGGGTTGACGATGATTAGGGGGAAACAGTTGGCAGATACTCATAGTGCGATCGCTCTCAATTTTCCCCACGGTACGAGTCGGCAATTACACAAGTGTATCGTTGGCGATCGCGCTCATTCGGTATTCAATGGCAAAATTTTTGTTCCTAAACCCGCCCAGTTGACGAATGCTGAGCAGTTGAATCGTAATTTACTGCTATCATCTAAAGCCAGAGTTGATACTAAACCTCAATTGGAAATCACGGCAGACAATGTTAAATGCGCTCATGGTGCTACCGTTAGCCAGTTGGAAGATGATGAAATCTTCTACCTGCAAAGCCGGGGTATTGATGACAACGCGGCTCGTCACTTATTAATTAATGCTTTCGCTGTCGAAATCATCAATCAAATCCCAATCTCCTCTTTACGTGAAAGACTCACGCAATTTGTTAGTAGGTAGGGGCGGATTTAATCAACGCGTACATCTTCGCACTTTCCGAAATCGTGACAAACCCGCCCGTACACGACGGGTTTCATCAACGCGTACATCTTCGCACTTTCCGAAATCGTGACAAACCCGCCCGTACACGACGGGTTTCATCAACGCCCACATCTTCGCACTTTCCGAAATCGTGACAAACCCGCCCGTACACGACAGGTTTAATCAACGCGTACATCTTCGCACTTTCCGAAATCGTGACAAACCCGCCCGTACACAGGTTAGCAGCCAGTAAATTTTTTGAACAACTAACAATTAACAATTAACAACAAATAATCCTATGACTCTAGCTAAAGAAAAAACACTCGCCGATCAAGTCCGTGCTGACTTCCCAATACTACACCAGGAAGTCAACGGTAAACCCTTAGTCTATTTTGATAACGCTGCCACATCTCAAAAACCTTTGCTCGTAATCAATACGATTCGAGATTACTACGAGCAATACAATTCCAATGTGCATCGTGGCGTACATATCCTCAGCGCCAAAGCGACTGACGCTTATGAAGCGACAAGGGACAAACTTGCTGCTTTCATAGGTGCTGCATCACGTCAGGAAATTGTTTTCACCCGCAACGCAACCGAGGCGATTAATTTAGTTGCTTACTGTTGGGGAATGAACAACTTGAAGCGAGGAGATGAAATTATCCTCTCGGTGATGGAACACCACAGTAATTTGGTTCCTTGGCACTTTGTCGCTTCAAAGACGGGCGCAGTGCTGAAGTTTGTGGATCTCGCACCAGAAGAAACTTTTGATTTGGAACAGTTTAAAAAGCTTGTTTCTGATAAAACAAAGTTGGTATCTATAGTACATGTCTCTAACACTTTGGGTTGTATTAATCCAGTCAAAGAGATTTGTGAAATTGCTCATAAATATGGTGCCAAAGTCTTAATTGATGCTTGCCAAAGTGTCCCACATATGCCAATCAACGTGCAGCAAATTGACTGCGACTGGTTGGTGGCATCAAGTCACAAAATGTGCGGTCCAACTGGAATCGGCTTTTTGTATGGTAAATTGGAACTTCTGCGTTCCATGCCTCCCTTTCTAGGTGGAGGCGAAATGATTGCTGATGTGTTTTTAGACCGATCTACATACGCAGATTTACCACATAAATTTGAAGCTGGGACACCTGCTATTTGTGAAGCGATCGCTCTAGGTGCGGCAGTTGATTATCTTAATAGCATTGGTATGGATAAAATCTATGCTTATGAATCAGAATTGACAGGTTATTTATTTGAACAGTTAGGACAAATTCCTAGCATTCGCATTTATGGCCCATTACCTAAGATCGCAGGTTTGGGTAGAGCGGCTCTTGCTGCATTCACTGCTGGCGATATCCACGCCAGCGACTTATCTACATTATTAGATCAAGAAGGCGTTGCCATTCGTTCCGGACACCACTGCACGCAACCATTACACCGCCATTTAATGACTTCGTCAACGGCACGAGCTAGTTTATCTTTCTATAACACTCGTGAAGAAATAGACATCTTTATCAAAGCCTTGAAGGAAACTTTAGACTTTTTTGGTGGTCTTTCTAGTTAAATTGAGAAAATATAGGTATAAACTTTGTCTTAATACTACATGTAATATCAAGACAAAGTTTATTTAGTAATTTTATAGTGTCATCTTTTAAGCATGATTGCGATCTCAAGTCCTGCAGAACAAAGAACAGTGCTACATAACATTAGCTGGGAAACGTTTGAAGCCTTGCTGAGCGAAACAGGTGAGGACAGAGGTTCACGGTTTGCTTATGAGTGTGGCACTTTGGAAATTATGACTCCACTTTTTGAGCATGAAAACCCCAAAATTCAATTTGATCGTTTCATCTTTGCGTTGGTTGAGATACTAGAAATTGAAATTAAAAGTGCAGGTTCGACAACATTGAAGCGGCGATTAGCAAAGCGAGGAATCAAACCAGATAACTGTTACTACTTCCATTGTGAACCTGAAGAAGGAGGTGAGCCAACACTTGATTTAGAAACAGATCCACCGCCCGACTTAGCGATTGAGATTGATATTACCAGCAGTTCAATTAACAAATTAGGGATTTACGCAGCGTTGGGTGTACCCGAACTGTGGAGATACAACTTCGTGGTGCACACTATCTATTTATCCTAAAATCTATCCGCTACCAGCATTTTATTGCGATAATTCCCAAAAGGCGCATGTCTAAGCGCTCGACATCAGTTAGTGAAGGATGATTAGATGACACTCAAGCGATTGGGTTTAATTTTAGCAACTATAGTAGCGATATTTCTGTGTGTTCAAGCTTTAATTGAAAGCTGGCAGGAACCTCAGTTTCAAGATCGTTTGGAACTATATCAAACAAATATCGTGCTGCAAGCTGCGTCTTGGGAACCGTCAGATAGCAACAATGGAAATTTCAAAGCGGCGCGAGAAGCAATAGTTGGCGAAAAACCTCTAGAAAATGCGACACAGCAGTATGAAGAAGCTCGTAAATCAACTAAAGCTAATTTAGAAAAAGCTAAAAACAAACTCGCGGAACTACGTTCGGAATCTTCTAAAACTCTTACAACCCCTAAGCCTCAACCGGAAATTCCTCCTGCTACTAACGCCTCTCGTCTCCAGCAGGAACACTCCTTACAGCAGTCAGTTACACAATTGCAAAATTCACTTGCTGAATTAGACTTGCAACTAGGAATTTTACAAGCACGACAAGGACATAAGGATACAGCTTCTAAAACTTGGAAAGGATTGTCGGAACTTTCGCAGATTGATTCTAAATTCGTCAACTCTGCTGATGTGCTGAGTGGAATCTGGAGCGATCCTCCTCGTCTTTTGCCCAACGCCGAACAAGTCGTTCAATCTAATTTTGAAGCTTGGTTTCGCTACACGACTCTCGCCCAACTTTACCAACTCCAGCAACGTCAAGAAGCACTGGTGAGCCTCAAAGCCAGGGAACAAGAAGTGGCTGAACAAGCTTTGTTGAAATTTGCAATTATTGGTATTGTTCCACTGCTGGGAGCTTTTATTGGTATAGGATTGATAATTTTTTTGGTATGGCAACGCTTTGTGAAAGGGGACGCTGCCTTATTGGCTCAAAATGCTAATGTGCCTTGGTTGACGCCTTGGAATGGTGAAACGATTTTGCAAGTGTTTGTCCTGGGCTTTTTTTTAATGGGACAAGTCGTACTACCCTTAGTATTATCTATCATTCCTATTCCTCGTCCTATAGGTAATGTGCGAATTCAAGCATTATACGTCTTGGTAACTTACCTGTTAGTGGCAGCGAGTGCACTGTTTGTACTGTATCTGTCTATTAAACGTTTTTTCCCTCTACCAGAGAACTGGTTTCGTTTCAATTTTAAAGGGAATTGGTTTTTGTGGGGCTTGGGTGGCTATTGTGTGGCTTTGCCCGTAGTCGTGGTGGTGTCATTGATCAATCAACAACTATGGCAAGGGCAAGGTGGGAGCAATCCTTTATTACAACTGGCGTTGTCAGCACAAGATTTTGTCGCACTGGGAATGTTTTTCTTTACTGCTGCGATCGCTGCCCCACTCTTTGAAGAATTTTTGTTTCGCGGCTTTTTATTGCCTTCCCTCACTCGTTACTTACCTGTGTGGGCATCGGTTCTTACTAGTGGATTGTTATTTGCCGTTGCTCACCTCAGTTTGTCGGAAATTTTACCCTTGTTCGCGTTGGGAAGCGTTTTAGGAGTTGTCTACACGCGATCGCGCAATCTCCTTGCTCCCATGCTCGTTCACAGTCTCTGGAACAGTGGGACTCTACTTAGTCTATTTCTTTTAGGGAGTAGTAAATAGTACATTTTTCCCCATTAATAAAATTACAAATTGTTGCCAAGTCCATTGTCATAAAAATTTACCAATTATAATTGGCAGTAAGCATCAAAAAATGCTAACTTGGCAACAAATTTACTTGTAGTATAAATTACACAAGTAAGTGTGTTATATGTAACAATAATAAAGGGGAGTGATGGTAATCAACATTCCGTCTATTAAGTATAGGGCGCAAATAAATTCTTAGTTGCGACTACATTATTGAATTCAGTTGATCAGCCGCTCTAACCTAGCTTATATGGACGTGTATTCATGCCACTTTTCTAAAGTTAAATAAGAGTAGAGGACAACAAAACAATTACTAATTCGTAATTGGCTTCAATCACATATTAGCTCTGAGCAATTTTATTACATTATTAGTCAAATCTTAAGAATTCGCGAATTACCTAAAATTAGATGTAAAATCTAATATTTTTTTCGCTACGGATTATTTTCTCTATATAAAATTTAGCGAGAAATTATGCACTCAATGTCCTCTCACTTTCTTGAGAAATTTTGCGGTAGCATATAAGTATAATCATATACAACGAAACTTTATAGGGTTTTGTTGTTAAAGTTAACAAAAGTCACCAAAGGCTGCTCTTCCAGTAGTGCTTGTGGCTATTTGTTTTAGGAATTCTTTCTAAAACAAAGGTAAAAATATATATACCTCGTAAGTAAATACATTTACTTAAATTTATGGAAAGTTTTTAAGTTTTATTTTATACGTTACACGTAAAGGAGTGACAATCATATGGCAAATCTTACCCCCAGTCAGGCCACCAAACAACTTCTAGCTGGGTACTGCGGTATTATTTTTGGAGGTTTTGGGTTGCATAAATTTATTCTCGGTTATCCAGCAGAAGGCTTAATCATGCTGACTGTTTCTTTAGTAGGCAGTTATTTTACCTACGGCTTTACATTGTTGATTATGCAGCTTGTAGGTTTAATTGAAGGAATGATCTACTTGAATAAGTCTCACGACGAATTCATTAATACCTATTTTATTAATAAACAGGGCTGGTTCTAAATATTCTTTGAGCATAGTTTAATTTCTGCTGCCTGACAATCACTTCTAGGATTAATTGAAAAATTCCCACAGAGAAAGGAAGCAAAGAACACTAAATAATTTAAAAGTGAGGAGAAAGTATTTTTGAAGACTCATTGTCTAGTAGATATTCTTATGTATGGTGCATTACCTAATTAATGAGTCCACGGCAAAGCATATAAGAGGGCATATTACAATATGCTCTTATTTTCTCTTGTAGCAATTTTCAGGTAAAGTCTGCTCTAGAGAAGTTTCTAAGAGCGCGAGCTTTACCCTTATAACTGTAAGTCAAAAAACTATTTTCAAGTAAATTTACGGAGTACGAGTTTCAAGCACAACGTTAAAATCGATGCATAACTCATGCCAAAAGAGTTGTATTCAGAAGCATTCAGAATATCTTTAATAAAATTGCGGAACACTAAACTTTGAATTCTGCTTTCACTGAAGAATGATTTCCACAAGGGAATGTTACTCAATTATTT
>JAQYWN010000236.1 GCA_029379265.1 Rhizonema sp. NSF051 | reverse complement strand
AACAAATTTGGGTGAACCCAGACTGTGGTTTGAAAACTCGGCGTTGGGAAGAGGTTATTCCCTCAATGAAAAATATGGTAGATGCCGCCAAAGTCTTGCGGGAGGAAGTTAACGCAACTCCGAGATAGCAGTAATAGCCTCAGACTAAGATCTGAGAGTGCTTTAAGACTTTTGCAAGAGGCTTATTGTGGAACCTAACAATAAAGCCTCATTATTTACACTCGTCTTTATTTTCTCCGCGTTTTTGCGGTGCTTTTTATTTTGGAGTTTAAACGTGATGATAACGACGGTAGAAACAATGACAGCAGTTGACGACAAACTATCCAAGCGATTTTTAGAACTCGATCCAGCAGGTTACTTTATCATCTACTTAGATCGGGGAGCAGGCTTAATCTGTGCTAAACATTTTACCAATCAAATTAATGAGCAAGGATTAGCTGTTGATCCAGAAACCGGAAAACCCATTCCGGCAACCGTCAAAGTGGAAAGACAAGCAACTACCCTCTTTACAGGAAGAACTGCCAAAGAAATTTGTATTCAACTGTTTGAGGAAACTAAACCTTGCCCAGTGAGCCGATTGGATCATGCGGCTTACTTGGGACGTGAGTTTATGCGAGCAGAATTGGCATTGGTGACAGGACAAGATTACGTACAGGATTAAATACGCTTGTGATGACTTAATGGTGAGGTTGAGCGGCTGTCGGTAATCTTTGTCAGTGCGCTTCAACCGGGTTGTCATACCGCGTAGGTGCGGAGCGACTTGTCGTCAGACATCGCCACACAGTTCAGGCTAGTTTTGTGGAGACTCATTCAGTTGCTGCTGTAGTTGTTGAACTTCCTCAATTGATAAGTCTGTGGAAGGGGCAATAATGTTGATCGCCACTCCTCTAAGTAAGAAATTAATAGCGATCGCCCGTCTCTTTTTTTTCTCAGCCTCTCTCGGGATCGAACGATAAACGGTGGATTCCTGCATGATGTCCCTCCGTAACGACCAAGATAAGCGGCGACAGATAACCTTGGCATTCACCAATATCTCTCGTCCGTCCGCTTCATCGACTTGTTAGCCTGCGTCTGCACCGATGCTGAGAACTACAACTCATCTATCGTTACTAATCCACCTTCGGTAAACTGAATCACAAGCTCATGATTATCTAGCAAAGCAGTTCCAACTAGAGGTCGCCGTCCTGTCGCCAACACACGAGCTTCTCGCTCCTCTTCGTTCCAAGTAATAATCGCTTTGTGAACTGGCAATATAACTCGGCTATTATCTGCCAAATTCGCACGCATGTCATGTTTGAAAGGAAGATTTAGTAACGCGACTGCTTCTGGCAGTAGACAAAGCTCATCTGTAAATCCTGTGTCTATCACAAACTCAATCGGGAAGTCAGCGCGATTGGGAATCCGAAATGGGATAGTAATAATCGCGTGTCCATCACCTACAATACCCGAGATCACTTAACCACACGCTCTATGACACCACCACCAAAAGCTGCACCGACGTTGTACCCGATTTTGATTCCGAAGAGGCGAGCATTGGGATGTTTCTCACTCAGGTAGTCAGCAGCGCGTAAGCTATTTTTATCAACCTTATAGTCACCTGTCTCAATGTCAATGATGACCATTTTGCCGACGTTTTCTTCAATTTCCACTTCTTGGCGGATTCTGCTTTCGTACAGTTGCTCTGCACGTTGAGCAACTTCTTCACGGCTTAAAAGGATCGCTTGCATATGCTGACTCCTAATCTTTATGCTGTATCTCTAAGAATTCCTTCATCATACATGATGATGAGTAGGGTATAATCCTCCACTCTAGCAGTTTTCAGCCGCTCCACCAAACGTCAATTTAGACGAGAAACTTCTTTACCAATAACCTGACACAAACTGGCTTCTAAATACTGACAGATAGGATTTAGGTCACTGGTTTCACCAAGGATTCAAGTCACCTAAGGACCAAGCGGCAGCTAGTAACCTCAGCTGAAGTAAACAAGGGCTGCGCGGATCGCGATGAACCATACCGCGAGTGTGGCAAATAGGTAGAGGTAGAACCGAAGCATGATCAGATTGAATGTACAATGCACGGCGCTATGCAATATGCGAAATGCAACAAAAACCCATGCGGCATTCACATACACTGTATCCACTTGCTTGGTGATGAACAGGTATAGCACGAGTGCATAGAAAAGTACCGGAATCTCGAAAAGATTTTTTAGGTTATCTGATGGATTGGATACGTTTGGTGGCGAGATTTGCGCCAATGTGCCAGGTGCAGCAAGGTCTTGCGGGCGAGTCTTTAGGCTTGTGATGAAACTGATTCGACGGATGTACATATACACCCAGACTAGGAGTGTCAGAAACACTGTTGCGAAGAAGGGACCAAAGATTGCATCCTGTGTCATTTCTACCTCTTAAACTTGCTCATTTTGCTGATGGGTGGGCGATAGACTACAACAGAGCTGCATCTCACTGCTGAGATCGCGATCAATTTCCGAATTGATGGTCATATCAAGTGATTGTTAAGATTAAAGCTAATATAGGCTGAGTACAGATGATGCTTCTAGACCTCGATCGGGTACACTTGAGACCACTTAACTTATGACAAGTTCTTTAGGGCTTCTGTTTGAAGCCATCAAGCAAGCCCGTAGCGAACATGACATGCGATCGCAAATTGTGCCAAAAATTGGTGAGCATTTTGCAGCAAAACGATGTTCCATTTTTTTCTTCGACCAACGACCTTTAACAGATCCCAATCTTCAGAAAATCTTGACAATTGCGCTCTCCATCGAATATAATCCTGTGGTGCGTTATTTGGTAGAACGTCATGCTCCTGTACATGAAGCATTAGTGACATCACCCAAGGCTTGGCAATTAATCTGTCCCCGTCCTGATCATTGGCATGTGATGGCAGGGCCAATCATAAATCTTGCTCAAATAGTGGGTGTAGTTGGCTGCACACGTGAAAAGTCAATGCCTGCCTTTGATACCCAAAATCTAGTCGATTTGAGTGCTATATGCTTGCACTTGTCCGTTTGGGCTGCGACAGTGCGTTCACAAACTGTTTCTGTAGGAAGGCAGCACCCCTCCTTCAAAACTAATCGCCTAACGCCTCGGGAATTACAAATTGCTGAGTTGGTTGCTTTGGGGCGAACTAACGCAGAAATTGGGACTGAACTTTGGATAACTGAAAATTCTGTCAAGCAAGCTTTAAAGCGAATGTTCCGTAAGCTTAAGGTTTCGTCGCGTGCACAGATGGTTGCACAACTTTCAGTAAACACGCAAAGGCTAACCACAGAAATTGTCTAAGCTGAAAATGGCAAACCTTATTTAAAGAAAACACTATAAGTGTAGTTATTCCGGATGACATTCTTACTGCTGCTGGAATTTACGAAGCTGAATTAAAGCTAGAAATCGCGATTATGTTGTTCCAACAAGACAGAATCAGTATTGGAAAAGCGCGTCGTCTAGCAGGAATGAATTTAATTGAGTTTCAACGCGAAATTGCTAGTCGTGGAATTTGTATTCATTATGATGTTGAAGAGTTTGAAGCTGACTTGAAAACTTTACGCTGATACCTTGCAAGCCGCAGGAGAGTAGAATCGAGGAGCATGTTAACAATAATGATCACAACAGTAGAAATAACCAGTCAATTTTTAAAGACGCGATACTATATCGCGTCTCTACATCTAAACCAGTTTTTTATAAACGCCTCTTAGAAATCATCCCAACCTTCAACACTAGAAGACATAACGTAACTAGTTACACTTGCTTCAAAGAAGTTTGCCTTCGTATTTCCTTCTTTTTTAGTATCAGAGAAACGTTCCAAGTGAGCATAAGGGCTTTTCTTGTAAATAGCTTCGGGAAATAATGGATCTAAACCGATCGCCTTCAAGCGAGTATTTGCCAGATATTTTGTGTACTGTTCTGTACTATCTGTCGTAATGCCAAGAATATCATCTCCGACAATATGTCCTGTCCACTTGCATTCATGCTCGACAGCAACAGTAAACATTTCATAAATTTGTTCACGGCTGTGGGGGAAAATTTGCATCGCTTCTGGAATCAATTTTTGATACAGCCGCACATGGGAGAGTTCATCTCGATTAATCATTCTAAAGATATCAGCACTCCCAGACATGAGCATCCGTGAGGACAGATTGTAGAAAAATATAAATCCGTTATAGAAATACAATCCTTCCAACAAGTAATCTGCTAACAGTGATACGAAATAATTCTCTGGAGTCGGGTTATCGACATACTTTTGATATAGTCTAGCAATGAATTCGCATCGTTGTTTGAGAACGCGATCGCGCCGCCAAAAGTCGTAGACATGTGTACGGCGATCGCTCGGAATCACCGTTTCAATGATGTACTGATAAGACTGATTATGCATTGCCTCCTGTGAAATTTGTTCCGCCATACACAGCGCAATTTCGGGTGCAGTGACGCTGTTTTTAATGTGAGGCACATTACAAGTTTGTACCGAATCGAGAAATGTGAGGTAGCTAAGAATGCCATCAAATGCACGTCGTTCCCCAGGCGTGAGATTGACGTAATCTGTCACGTCTTGAGTAATATCAATCTTTTCAGGACATTACGTTCAGCAAAGTTCGCTACACTCTGCCCGCTTTTCAAGCTGCTACATGTCACCATGTAGATCGGACTATATCATCATCCTCTGATTAGAGGAGTCCCCCGCTTCGACAGTCAATCGCTTACTGTCTACTCTATTGCAAGCCAAGGCTTGCCTTTAGATAGTCTCTACACCTTCCGACTTTTTAGTCGGCTTGGCACGGTATTGTCTGTGATGTAATATTTGGTGGCAGTCATATCACCAAAGAATAAATTTGTCAAGTTTATTTAACACTTTATCTTTTTCTATAAATAGATATGCTTTACTTCAATTATAGAAAGTTTTCCTGCACTTAAAATTACAGAGTTCCACCGTTTTCAAGGGATTTAGTCTGGACTACCTAGTTAATCCAGAAGTTCTCGCGCATTTGACGGTAGAGAGACACAGCCCACGAGTAGCGAACATCATTTAATTGCATTAAGTTAGTAGTCTCCCCGAACCATATCAAACGGTTTCCTGTATCATCATTCCCCTTCGGATTGAAAACGGGATTGATCGGCATTAAGGATTGTCTTTTTGGTTGGTACATTTTAATTCAGTTTTGATTAGTTTGCATCCCTGACTTAAATCAGTTATCAGTGAAGAATGATAACTGATAACTGTTTACTGATGACTAGTGTTCAGCTTGCACAAGCAATACATTGCTCGTTCGATTCTTTGAAACTATCTTTCTGCACAGTGCGAATGTAGTAGATTGCTTTACAACCCAATTTCCATGCCAGCATTAGGGTTTCAAAAATATCTTTAGCCGTGAGACAGCGCTCAGGTTCATCGGGGAAATAGACTCCAGCGTTCAGGTTAAACAGCAGTTCCATAGAAATTCCAGTGTCGATCCATTGTTGGATTGCGGCGATCGCTCTCACCACTTTTTTCTGATCCATTGTCTTATTTTCGACATAGAACCATAAATTGTCACGAATGTAAGGCGGTGCGATGGGGACAGTACCTTTTGCCCATTTTTCATAGAAGAATTTGCTGTAAACGGGCAAGACACTGGCTGTACAACCCTGAACTAAAGATGAAGAAGTGTTGGGTGCGATCGCCGTAATATGTGAATTGCGAATACCATGTTGTTTGATATCCTGACTAAGTTGTAAAAAGCGTTCTGGTTGACTTGCGTGTTGCTTAAACCAATCCACAGGCTTTGCTCCTATTAAATGTCCCTTGCTCCATTCACTACCCGCAAAAGCAGGATAAGCACCACGTTCCTTCGCCAGTTCCATCGATGCTGCCGTGCAATAATAACCCATATCTTCAAATAAATCACTGATTTCCTGAAGATGGGTATAGGTGAGATGACGTTTTGCCAGCCAGTCGGCTAATCCCATAAAGCCTACCCCAATTGTGCGGTATTTGGCGTTGTGAGTGGCACTAGCAGCAAACGGTGGTGAGGTAATTTCAATGGTATTATCTAATACACGTACTGCGATCTGACAAATCTCTACTAGCTGTTTCTCCTCTACGTTTGCTAGATTAATACTTGTCAAATTGCATGAATGTGCTTCTTCACCTGGTTTTACATTAGACCACGATTCTTGACATAAATTCCCTCCAGGAATATACCCCTCATGCTGATTAGGGTTAGCTCGGTTCACAGTATCTTTGAACCACAAATAAGGCATCCCAGTTTCTAATTGGGTTCGCATCACCTGTTTGAATACTAGACGAGCGTTCACTCGTTTGTAAAGTTTAATCTCATTTTCTAAACTGGCTTCAATTTGATGATAAGCACTCTCAAATGCTTCACCCCATAATTCTGCCAGTTCGATGCCTAAACGAGTTCGCACCTCATAGGGATCAACTAATGTCCATTCTGTATCTGCTGCTACTCGCCGCATAAATTCGTCACTGACAACTAGTTGTGGAAACACGTCATAAGCTTTGCGTCTTTGATCCCCATTCTCTGTTTGCATTTCCAAAAATTCAGGTAAGTCCAAATGCCAAACATCCAGACTCACGGTGACAGCACCTGCTCTACGCCCACCTTGATTAACTGCGATCGCCGTATCATTCAACAATTTAATCCAAGGAACAACACCACCTGATGCATTGGCTTTACCCATTACCCAACTGCCTGTTGCCCGAATGCGAGATAGATTCACACCTACACCGCCGCCATTTTTGGAAATACGAGCCGCATCATGAATGCCGCCAAAGATGCTTTCCAAATTATCATCTATCGCTGTAATGAAACAACTAGTTAGTGTTCCATTGGGAATTCGTAAGTTCGCTAAAATGGGCGTTGCTAAAGATATTTGACGACGGGCGATCGCTTCATAAAATTTATGCGCCCAGGTTAATCTATTTTCTGGTGCTTCCACGGAGGCAAGTAAAAGCGCGCATGTCAAAAATGCTTCTTGAGGCAACTCATTTGATAGAAGATATCGCTTTGTGAGCAACACGGCTCCCGCGTAGTCATAGTCTGTATCCCAATCAGGATTGATCCAGGTGTTAGCAATCTCTAATTCTACGTCCGTGTAGATCTTGATGCGGCGATCGTATTGTCCTTCCAGAACTTTGGCTTGTACAGTCCGAGCATATTGCCCGTATTGATAGCCACGACTAACTTTAGTATCTTTCCACAAACTCCAAATATGTAAGCGCCCTGCCACTTGCCGCCAATCAGGTTCTTCGGGACTACACAAATCCAAGGCACAGCGAATCAAATTTTCTTGAATTTCTCGTGTGGTAATACCAGAACGTAATCGAGTTGTAACTCCCGCTTCTAGGGCAATAGAATTTGCTTGCATTTGGCGACAAGCCCAATTAACCACTGTGCGAATCTTATTAATTTCTAACGGCGTCGTCGAACCATCACGACGAACAACATGGATATCCGTTGTGGAGTCAAGTGAGAGAGTGGATGGAGCTTGCATACAAGATAATGATGAATTGTAGAAAAAGCAATTGCCAGAATTGAAAACAATTATTAATTAGTACATGGGGCGTGGAAATAAACCTACCATTCACAATTGTGCCTCAAGGCTTGCAACTCAGGCTTTTTTAATTTTTCACTTTTCATTTTTAATTCCGCGAGCGCGGTGCTAGGTTTGGCAACGTGGAATTGCCAGCGATCGCTATGTCCTCAAACGCTGGTAACCCTAAAAGTTCCTTAGGCTTAAAAATTGCCCGAAGAATTGTCAAAGAGCCATTGCGAGCAACTTTTGGTAAAAGATGAAACTTACCCCAATTCATGACGCATGTCAGTATAGATCGACCATTGAATTTTACGCAAGCAAATCACAGTTGTGTTAATATTCAAAGTAATCTCGGTTCTAGTGGGGAACAGCCGCTAGAGGTAACGGGGAAAGTCCGGTGTGAATTCGGCACTGTCCCGCAGCTGTAATCAAGGTTTTCCTTGTAAGTCAGAACGCCCGCCGAAGTTGACTTGTAAATTTTTTACATCTGCGAGGCACAGACAAGTATTTTTATGAACATTTCTACAATTACTAAGCTTTACATTCTCATAGTCCCACAGATCAAGACGCTACAGATAAAGGCTTTCTCTCAAGGGCAGTAGGCAATTAACTAATGGTAAAAATTGCGTCTTTATAGGCAGGTATGGTGACAGATACTGCCTGTGAGAGGATTTTTGAAAATCATCACAGCAATTGCGAAACGCTGTATTAACTAACAGATGAAGGCTATTTCAGACAGATAGGAAATAAAGTTATGACGTAGATAGTCCTGCTGTTCTCACTCCGCAAAAAATGCCCAATTACCCATGAGCATCATAATTTATCCGTCATAAAAATTCGGATAAATTATGATGATCGGTTAAAAACTCGTATGTTTGAAAGAGGTGATTACATCAATTTAAAAATACGATTGATGCCGCCAAACTTTCATTCCTAAGAAGAAAATCTTACAAAGGCAAACTATAGCGGGTTTCATTTGAATCACATACATTTTGAAAAAGTAAATGTAGAGAGGCGCTGCTTTATTGCGTCTGGTGAGAGCGCGTATTGCACGCAATGCGTCTAAGCGCTATAAATTTATACCTCAATCTGTGCAACGCCATTTACTGTGTTTGATCCCCATAAGGAGGCATCAATGAGTGATACGAACGATGCTTTGGAGTGGCAGCAAGGCTTGATTGCCACAAATCTGTTGATGATTGGTTACAACGCCTGGATGGGGTATTTGGGAGGCGAAGGCGGTGTCATCGTTTGCAGCACCAATTGCCCTGGAATTGGTGTGGCAGGGGAAACCTTTAAGGTTCATTTCATACCACGAAGTCGTCTAGCTGCTTTCTTAAATGCTTGGTTAGCCGCTCCCGACACCGTAATTCTGCGCCATCATTTTATGAATGCTCACATCTTGGAAGCCGTCGATACTTACGATCCAACTACCGAAGTTTTGTTATTTCTGGAATCTTTTAACCAAGCCACGTTCTTTTACCTGAAAAACCTACCCATTACCCCACCCCAATGCTATGAACAAGTCTGCAAAACATGGATAGAATTTCAGCCTCAGCCCAATCTTTCAGGAGAGACAAATGCCAACGATCTCACTTACGGATAGATAGGGTTCCGCAAATTTCTGATCCGCACCGTATTTAGATGTCAAGAAGGTGCTTTTGCAATCACCAAAGGATCCCGTAGGGCTTGTTTTTCATACCAGACAGAATCGCTATCAAGCAAAAACACTCGATTGGGCGATCGCTCGTGAGAAAAGTTAATCAACTTGAGCCAGCACAACGAGCAGAAATTTCCGCCTACACTCAAATTTTAGCCGGGTTAAAATATAAAAAGGACTTGATTCGACAATTATTTCGGGAGGGTATGATGCGCGAGTCAGTAATTTATCAAGAAATTCTCACTGAAGGACGACTAGAAGGAGAACAAAGAGAACGATTGCTCATTCTCCGTCAACTTACTAAGCAGGTGGGAGAAATACCTCTTGAAGCATTAAAGCGTATTGAAACTCTCTCCATAGTACAATTAGAAAATCTTGGTGAAGCATTATTAAATTTTCAGGAGAGCGCAGATTTAGAAGCTTGGTTAAGTGCAATAAAGTAGCACTTCGGAGCATCACCAACACTCCATTCTGTTTTGTATGTTCTGCTTGGTCGTTCTTTTTTTTAGGAAGAACGACCAAACAGACGTTTATTATACAGCAGAATTTGAACATTCTCACCCCTGGAAGATGTGGGAGTGTTCAAATATACTCTCGGTGACGAGGCGTTGGCGTCTCATGATCCTCTATTGCTCAGCCATGATTTGACAACGATTCAAATATATCTAAAATTTTTTACTAAAAACAAGCTAATTATTGTAGTATTTCAATTATCGGTTCTAATGGGGAGCAGTCATTAGAGGAAACGGGGAAAGTCTGGTGCAAGTCCAGCACTGTCCCGCAGCTGTAATGAAAC
>JAQYWN010000235.1 GCA_029379265.1 Rhizonema sp. NSF051 | reverse complement strand
TATTAGGTAGTTGCATTCAAAGATGTGATTTACTTATGAGTGATATTAAAAGTTAAGAGTTGACATCATTGGTAAATTTGTTTTTTAATACAACTTGGTATAAAAAAGAATCCTAACAAAAAATCTATTGAGAAGGTTTACTGATGTTGACATCTCTGGCTCAGCGTCTCAATATAGAGCGAAATCGTCGTTTTGTGGGACGTACTCATGAACTCGAACTCTTTCAAAGGGCGATCGCATTGTCGGAATTACCCTTCTACGTGTTGCACGTCTTTGGTCCTGGTGGTGTGGGCAAAACAAGCCTGATCAGACAGTTTGCTCAAATATGTGAGATATATAAAATACAAAAATATTCCGTAGAAGCACGTAATATAGAAGCGACACCGGAATCCTTTCTCAATTCCCTGCGTCTAGTTATGGAGTTGCCAGATACTGAGTCTCCTCTACAAGTATTAGGTTCGCGAAATCAACGTACTGTTATTTTAATTGATACTTATGAGACTTTAGTATCGTTGGATGAATGGTTGCGGGAAGAGTTCCTACCTCAACTACCTGAAAATACCCTGATCGTTTTTGCCGGACGCAATCCCCTCTCTTCCCCTTGGCGCAGCGATGCAGGTTGGCAAGCCTTGATTCGCATCTTGCCTTTACGCAACCTCACTCCAGAAGAAAGCCACGCTTACCTAACTAAACGGGATATTCCTGTAACACAGCACTCCTCAATTCTCAATTTCACCCACGGACATCCCTTAGCATTGTCATTGGTTGCTGATGTGTTTGCTCAAGGACGAGAAATCTCTTTTCAATCAGAATCTGCGCTTGATGTCGTCAAAACACTTTTGGAAAGATTTCTGCAAGAAGTCCCTACACCAGCGCACCGCATGGCTTTAGAAGCTTGTGCAGTAGTGCGGTTGACTACAGAAGCATTATTATCACAAATGTTATTGCCTCAACTACTGAAAATGGAAGCACAGGTAACTCCTACCGTTGAGGAGGGAAATGGGGGCGATATACCTGATGTTCACGAGCTATTTGAGTGGTTGCGGAGACTATCATTTCTGGAATCAGGTCAATTAGGTTTATTTCCACATGATTTAGCAAGATCCGTCTTAATTTCTGACTTGCGTTGGCGCAATCCTGACTTTTACGCTGAATTACACAACCGAGCGCGTGCTTATTATGTTAAACGCTTGCAGCAAACTCAAGGTCAGGAAAAGCATCGCGTTCTCTTTGATTACATGTTCTTGCATCGGGACAACCCTGCAATTCGACCGAGTTTTACCTGGGGTGAGCAAAGTAGTTTTTTGACTGACTCGCTACGAGAAACTGACAAAACGGCACTGTTGGAAATTGTAGCGCAGCACGAAGGTGAAGAATCAGCAAAAATAGCAGCGCACTGGCTAAATCGCCAACCACAGAATGTGCTGGTATTTCGATCCCCACAGCAACTTGCAGGGTTTGCAATCATGGTGGAATTACATCATGCAGTAATAGAGGATTTGAGTGTAGATCCAGGGGCGATCGCATCCTGGCAATATTTGCAAAATTATGCGCCATTACGCCCTCACGAAGGCGCAACTATTTTTCGTTTTTGGATGGCAAGAGATACCTATCAAGCGGTTTCCCCGATCCAAAGCCTGATTTTTATTAACTTTGTCCAATACTATCAAAAAACTCTCGATCTGGCATATACCTTTCTGCCTTGTGCCGAACCAGATGCCTGGGCGGCAATGTTTGCCTACGCCGACTTAAAGCGATTACCCCAAGTTGATTTTACAGTAGGAGGACGGCATTATGGTGTTTACGGACACGACTGGCGGGTAGTCTCACCTACAGCATGGCAGAAACTTTTAGCACAAAGAGAAATAGATGCTACTGTCGAAGCTCCACCCGAATCTCAAATGAGTGAAGCTTTATTGGTTCTCAGTCAACCAGAATTTACCGAGGCGGTGCGAGATGCGTTGCGTCACTTTACTCGTTTCGACGCCTTACACCAGAATTCTTTGTTGCGATCGCGCTTAGTCGAGGAACAAGTGACAAATAAAGCAAGTATTAGCGATCGTATTGCCGCTTTACAAACTTTAGTGAAACAAGCTGCGGAATCGTTACAGTCATCGCCCCGTGATGAAAAATTATACCGTGCCATCTATCAGACTTATTTAAACCCCGCCCCTACCCAAGAACAAGCAGCAGAGTTACTAGACTTACCCTTCAGCACCTACCGCCGCCATCTCAAAGCAGGGATGACAAGAATTACAGAGATTCTCTGGCTGGAGGAAACGAGCTAAGCTATTGTGTTTTTTAGCTATTGCAATAACACCTTATTTTAAATCCAGCAAGCCATTGTCTTTTAATTTGGGATTGAAACGAATTTGTGCTTGTAAACCTCGCATTTCTAGCATTGCTAAAATTTCTGCCTCTACTCGCCGCGCGACATTTTTAAGAATTTTCATTTGCGTCATTTCATCATAAACGGGATTCTCATAATTGACTTTTTCTTCAGGCGTCATTAAAGTTTTAACATCAATAGGCTGCGTCCATTTTTCTTTGTCATCTCCATTCCCTGAAGGTACACTACCATTTTCAGTAATCCAAGCATTCTCAATATTTTCTAAAATCGTGCGATTGGGACGTTCAATTGTTTGAACTTTCACCCAGTAGCAATAATGGGGCTGACGCACTAAGTGCTGCCTCAAGCTAAGATAGATATCGCGGGAATATCCTACAAATTGGAGGTTTTTATCCCGATCAAAAATTGCATATACCCCGATTTTGCTTTGTAGTTGTTCAGGTAATTGACCACTATCATCAATGTAACAAATGTCGTCTAAACTTGCTAAAGAAGAAATAGTTGTTTCGATTGTCATATATTTAGTTTATACAAGAAAGTATTAGGACTTCTGAAAAAGTTGTAAATTTTGTCTTGATAGTCATCTCTTCGTTCTTACTCCCAAGACTATTTCCGATAAATTGCACAGAGACGACTGGGGTTAAATCTTTTAGCATTAAACATGAAGTTTGGTGGTACGTTAATGATAGCGTACTCGTTAGATTCATAGTATTTTTCAAATTCTCTTGGCATCCCTTTAGGAGTAGCTATACTGTATGGAACTGGCTGAAATAGTAATTCTGTGAATTCAACTTTCTCACATTTACACTGTTGAGAAAGTTGTGTTAAAAAGGCTTCAGTAGTTAATAATTTGAAGAGAGTTGCTTTAGCTTCTGGTTCGAGAGTGAAACTCCCATCAAAATTTTGGATGATTTTTAAAGGCATTTTGCGGAAAGGGATTTATGAGTGACTGAGAAAAGATTCTAATATGAATAATATCCCTTTGACGCATTCAGCTATCCTACGCGGTTGTGAACGATACACTTTTTAATGAACCACAGAGAACGCACAGGACGAAGAGCAAAGATAAGATTCAAGAATAATCCTCTCATTGCTGTAGCAGAGCCGAACACGGCAGTAAAGACGTTCCAATGAACCTCTATACCGAAATAAACGGTATTGGCACTCTTTGTGAACCACCAAAGATAATAGGGAGAAAACCGTATGGGATTGAGGCTTAACCAAATTGTTCCTTGGGGGCGTTCTCTTCAAGAATATATTCAGATGTTCGCTCTCAGTGGTGATGATCTACAACGGAAAATTCTTGATTGTGCTGGTGGGCCTGCTAGTTTTAATGCTGAAATGAAGCAGCTTGGACATCACATCATTTCTTGTGACCCAATATACCAGTTTTCCGCAAGTGAGATTGAAAGGCGTGTTGAAGAAACCTATCCGGTTATTTTAAAGGGTGTAGAAGCCAATCAACAAAAGTTTATCTGGACGATGATGCGATCGCCAGAACACCTGTGTCAGGTTCGTATGGCAGCAATGCGCCAGTTCTCAACAGACTTTACGCAAGGACTGCAAGAGGGACGTTACTTTGTAGAGGTGCTGCCAAACCTGTCATTTGATACACAGCAGTTTGACCTAGCACTATGTTCTCATTTGTTGTTTACTTACTCAGACCAGCTATCGATGGAATTTCATCTAGCGGCGATTAAGGAAATGTGCCGAGTTGCAAGTGAAGTTCGTATTTTTCCATTGTTGGTCAACATGACAGCAGAAATTTCCCCTTTCTTGCAACCCGTAATGCGGGAATTAGAAGCTCAAGGTTACTCACTAGAGATTCGACAAGTTCCCTATGAGTTTCAGCAAGGAGGAAATCAACTTTTACAGGTATTTGGGGAAGATAGAGGAAGCTTCGGACGGAAGTAGGCGCTTCTCTGAAGTTACATTGAAGCCTCGTGTTACTAACCCGCCAAGCCGACATCGAAGTGCCAATTCTATGAATTTTCTTACTTCAGCACTCTGCTGAATTTACAATGTAGATAAAATTTAGCAGAAAAAGGCAAACGCGATTCATTATGACTACTGTTGAGCGTTTACTTAACAAATCTTCACAAGGGAATTTTGATAAATAGTGGCGCGGAATCAGGTTGCCAGAGGTGTGCCTACGTTATAATGTGGCTATAGTAAAGTCATAGCTGCTATAGTGTCAACGCTCCTCGTAGGTAGGATTGGCTCTTCAGATAGTGGCAGTTTAGTCTATGAAAATTTAGCATAGCCCAGATGTTGAATGAAAAACTTCTGGGAAAATTTTTTGCCTGAAGCCTAATATTTAGCAAGAAGGATGCTATATTAGGAAATCTAGTAGTGTGTGCAAAAAATATTATTACTGGAATTGACTGTGGCGAATACAAAGTCTGCTCTCAAGCGTGCGAAAATTGCGGAACGCAATCGACTGAGGAATAAATCTTACAAATCAGCAGTGAAAACTCTGATGAAGAAATCCCTAGCTGCTGTAGAAACCTATGCAGCAAATCCGAGTCCCGAATTACAGCAGGAAGCACTTGCTCATATGTCGGAGGCTTACAGCAAGATTGACAAAGCTGTGAAGCGGGGTATATTGCATCCCAATACTGGAGCTAGGAAAAAGTCGAGATTAGCCAGAAAGCTAAAATCTCATACACAACCAGCAGCAACGGCACAATAGTCATAAAGTTGTGAGTCATTTGTCGTTAAGTAAAGACTTGAGAGTGATCACTCGCTCCTTAGTCAACTGCAAATTTGCCGCCCAAAACCCTTGGGATGAATCTTTAATTGTTTCGCCTACTATACGGCAAAGTGTTTGACTGGGGCAGAAAGCTGATAGCTTCGTAGCATACCTTGAGCGTAAACTGACAAAGGACAAAGAATGCAGCTGATAGATACCCACGTTCATATCAACTTTGACGGTTTCCAGCAAGATTTAGAGACAGTGCGATCAAGATGGCTTGAAGCAGGTGTAGTACGTTTAGTGCATTCCTGTGTGGAACCATCAGAATTTGCCAGCATTCAAAAGTTAGCTCACCGATTTCCCGAACTCAGCTTTGCTGTTGGTTTGCATCCTTTAGACGCGGAACAATGGAATAATCAGACAGCAGAGCAAATCATGTCTTTGGCTGGTTCTGACTCTAAAGTGGTGGCAATTGGAGAAATGGGGTTGGATTTTTATAAAGCAGATAACTGCGAGCAACAGATTGAAGTGTTTGAGGCACAGTTAGCGATTGCCACCGAACTAAACCTGCCAGTGATTATCCATTGTCGCAATGCTACGGCACAGGTAAGGGAATTATTACAAAAATGGAAAAACCTCAAAGGAGAAAAAGTTCGGGGTGTCATGCACTGTTGGGGTGGAACGCCAGAAGAAACATCATGGTTTGTTGATTTGGGCTTTTACATCAGCTTCAGTGGCACTGTGACTTTTAAAAACGCTGTTCAAATTCAAGCGTCGGCAGCTATGGTGAGAAGCGATCGTCTGTTGATTGAAACAGACTGCCCTTTCCTTGCGCCAGTCCCCAAACGTGGAGAAAGGCGCAATGAACCTGCATACGTTCGTTATGTAGCTGAAAAAGTTGCTCACCTGCGGGGGGAAACTTTGGAGGAGATCGCCTCTGTGACAACCCAAAATGCCTGTGAACTCTTTGGTTTATCACTATAAAGTGCGTTGTGATTTGCACATTGGGATAAATTGACAAAAATAAAACTTGATTTGGGCAAAAATATGCTATTATCTCGTCTAAAAAAGCTTTGATTGCGTCATAATATTTAAAGATGCGATCGCTCAACCAGAACGCGCAATACTCGTCAAGTAGTTGTATGAACTCTAGAACTACCCCTTTCCACGTTTTTTGAGTTAGATAGCAAAAAGTCAGAGCTTCATTTTTTACCTATAACAAAATTATTAGACGTCATTACCTTGCGATCGCCACCCACCACATATCAAGTCATACAGATACAAAGCCAACAATCCTCCTGAGTCTTGAGGATAATATTCCTTTAGGTAGAAACACTCTGATTGCCGAAAAGAAACACTAAGTGTAAGTCTTTCTTGAAGGGGGATTGCGATCAAAACAAAACTTATTTCCGAAAAGCTTCACCATTCGCAATAGACAGATGTCGATAGCTAGTTGATTTTGGTAATTTTTCCCTAAGAAAAGGGAATTACCCCCTTGCCAAAATTCTTATTTCTAGTTTTAATAGCTCCATTTGCCTATGCCTGCACTTATAGCGCAGGTGGTGTTAGGAGAACCCACACAAGAGACAAGTTTAACCAGGATAACAAAGGTAGAGGCATGACTAACGAAACAATTATGGAACCCGCCTTTTTGTTGCCCGACTTAATAGAAATCCAGCGGGCTAGTTTCCGGTGGTTTTTAGAAGAAGGGCTGATAGAAGAATTGAACTCCTTTAGTCCGATTACAGACTATACTGGCAAACTTGAACTGCACTTTTTGGGTCAAAACTACAAACTCAAGGAGCCAAAGTATGGTGTTGATGAAGCGAAACGGAGGGATAGTACTTACGCCGTACAAATGTACGTACCGACACGCTTAATCAACAAAGAAACCGGGGAAATTAAAGAGCAAGAAGTCTTTATTGGCGATTTACCTTTGATGACAGATCGCGGCACATTTATTATTAACGGTGCCGAGCGTGTGATTGTCAACCAAATCGTGCGCAGTCCTGGAGTTTACTATAAATCAGAAATTGACAAAAACGGACGGCGGACCTATTCAGCGAGCTTAATACCCAACCGGGGAGCGTGGTTGAAATTTGAAACAGACAGAAACGACTTGGTGTGGGTGCGGATTGACAAAACCCGCAAACTATCAGCACAAGTCCTGCTGAAGGCGCTATCGTTGTCTGACAACGAAATCTTTGATGCGTTGCGCCATCCAGAGTATTTCCAGAAAACCATTGAAAAAGAAGGGCAGTTCTCCGAAGAAGAAGCACTGATGGAGCTGTACCGCAAACTGCGTCCCGGTGAACCACCGACAGTCTTGGGCGGACAACAACTTTTAGACTCACGTTTCTTTGATCCCAAACGCTACGATTTGGGACGTGTGGGACGTTACAAGCTCAATAAGAAGTTGCGCCTGCAAGTTCCAGAACCGACAAGAGTATTGACTTCTGTGGATATATTAGCAGCAGTAGACTACTTAATCAACCTGGAATATGACATTGGCAATACCGACGACATCGACCACTTGGGCAACAGACGGGTAAGAAGCGTTGGTGAGTTGCTGCAAAACCAGGTGCGCGTGGGTTTAAACAGGTTGGAGCGGATTATTCGCGAACGGATGACTGTATCGGATGCCGAAGTGCTGACTCCTGCGTCATTGGTGAACCCCAAACCTTTGGTAGCGGCAATTAAGGAATTCTTTGGTTCATCGCAGTTGTCGCAATTTATGGATCAAACCAATCCTTTGGCGGAACTGACTCACAAACGCCGTCTTTCAGCCTTAGGTCCCGGTGGATTAACCCGCGAACGCGCAGGATTTGCGGTACGGGATATTCATCCTAGTCACTACGGTCGCATTTGCCCGATTGAAACACCGGAAGGTCCCAACGCCGGTTTGATTGGCTCCCTTGCAACTCATGCTCGGGTCAACTCATATGGCTTCCTAGAAACGCCATTTAGACCTGTAGAAAATGGGTTTGTGCGGTATGACATTGCGCCGGCCTATATGACGGCGGATGAAGAAGACGATCTGCGGGTGGCGGCAGGAGATGCGCCTACGGACGAAAACGGCTACCTGGTCGGACCGCAAGTGCCAGTGCGTTACCGTCAGGAATTTTCCACCACAACGCCAGAACAAGTAGACTATATCGCAGTTTCCCCAGTACAAATTGTATCGGTAGCTACCAGCATGATTCCCTTCTTGGAGCATGATGATGCTAACCGGGCGCTGATGGGATCGAACATGCAAAGGCAGGCAGTTCCCTTGTTGAAACCGGAGCGTCCTTTGGTGGGAACCGGTTTGGAAGCACAAGGAGCAAGAGACTCTGGGATGGTGATTATCTCCCGTACTGAGGGTGATGTCACTTACGTGGATGCCACCGAAATTCGTGTCAGACCGAAACCGAATACATCAGAAATTAAGTACAAAATCTCCAAGTACCAGCGCTCGAACCAAGACACCTGTCTTAACCAAAAACCGTTGGTGCGCGTGGGTGAACGAGTTGTAGCAGGTCAGGTGCTAGCTGACGGTTCTTCCACAGAAGGTGGAGAACTGGCACTGGGACAGAATATCGTCGTTGCCTACATGCCTTGGGAAGGTTACAACTACGAAGACGCCATTCTGATCAGCGAAAAACTGGTGCAAGAAGATGTCTACACTTCAATTCACATCGAAAAATATGAAATTGAAGCCAGACAAACCAAGTTGGGACCAGAAGAAATTACCAGAGAAATTCCCAACGTCGGGGAAGATGCTTTGCGACAGTTGGACGAACAAGGAATTATCCGCATTGGTGCTTGGGTGGACGCGGGTGATATTCTCGTGGGAAAAGTGACACCAAAAGGTGAATCTGACCAGCCACCAGAAGAAAAACTGTTGCGGGCAATCTTCGGAGAAAAGGCGCGGGATGTACGAGACAACTCTCTGCGCGTACCCAACGGGGAAAAGGGACGCGTGGTTGATGTGCGTTTGTTTACCCGCGAACAAGGTGATGAACTGCCACCAGGAGCAAATATGGTGGTGCGGGTGTACGTCGCCCAGAAACGGAAAATCCAAGTCGGCGATAAAATGGCAGGACGCCACGGTAATAAGGGGATTATTTCTCGGATTTTGCCGATAGAAGATATGCCTTATTTGCCAGATGGTTCACCCGTGGATATTGTCCTGAATCCCTTGGGTGTACCCAGCCGGATGAACGTCGGACAAGTGTTTGAATGTTTGTTGGGTTGGGCGGGTCACCATTTAGGAGTGCGGTTTAAGCTGACACCATTTGATGAAATGTACGGCGAAGAATCATCGCGGTCCATCGTGCATAGCAAGTTAGTGGAAGCAAGGGAGGAAACAGGCAAAGACTGGGTGTACAACCCAGAACAACCAGGGAAAATTATGGTCTACGACGGTCGCACGGGCGAACCCTTTGACAGACCCGTAACTATAGGTGTTGCCTACATGTTGAAGCTGGTGCACTTGGTGGACGACAAAATCCACGCCCGCTCCACAGGTCCCTACTCACTCGTCACCCAACAACCCTTGGGAGGTAAAGCACAGCAAGGCGGTCAGCGGTTTGGGGAAATGGAAGTGTGGGCACTGGAAGCCTTCGGTGCCGCCTACACTTTGCAGGAATTGCTGACAGTCAAATCAGATGATATGCAGGGACGGAATGAAGCGCTCAATGCGATCGTTAAAGGCAAGGCAATTCCCAGACCCGGTACGCCAGAATCTTTTAAAGTGTTGATGCGAGAACTGCAATCGTTGGGCTTGGATATCGCCGTTCATAAGGTCGAAACACAAACAGACGGTAGTTCTTTAGATGTGGAAGTCGATTTGATGGCAGATCAATCAGCCCGCCGCACACCTTCACGTCCAACTTATGAATCTCTGACCCGCGATTCGAGCGAAGAAGAGTAAAAAGTTAAAAGTTAAAAGTTAAAATTCTTGCTCGTTAACTTTTGACTTTTGACTTCTTTCTTTTAACTTCTTTCTTTT
>JAQYWN010000234.1 GCA_029379265.1 Rhizonema sp. NSF051 | reverse complement strand
ATTATGTGTTTTGGAAAGACAGTGATGGGAGTGAGAATTATTATCTTTTAGACTCACCAAAACAGTGCGCTCGTAAAAAGTAGAATTAATTGCACGAGCGCACTTCTGAAGATCCACTACTCATGAGGCATTGAACTTTTCAACACAACGAACAAACATCTCTACACCGATTGCCAAAGCTGTTTCGTCAAAATCAAAGCGGGGATGATGGTGGGGATAGGCTAAATTCTTCTCTGAGTTAGCAGAGCCCAGGAAGAAATAGCAGCCAGGAACTGCTTGTAAAAAGAAAGACATATCCTCACCACCCATAGTTTGGCATTCTGGAACAACACCCATAGGTGTTTCTATCACTTCTTGGGCAACTGATCGCACAAGTTCTGCCATCCCCGCATCATTAATAACTGGTGGATAAAGTTTTGTATAATTTAAGTCATAACTAGCACCGTAACTTTGACAAATCCCGGCGATCATCTGCTCTAGTCGCTGTTCAAAAAAGTCGTTGTAATCCGGATTAAAATATCTAACAGTGCCATGCATCCTGGCTGTATCAGCAATGACATTACAAGTTGTTCCGGCATGAAGTTCGCCCACTGTCACGACAGCCGAATCAATAGGATTGACATTACGAGCGACAATAGTTTGTAGAGCATTGACAATTTGGGCAGCAACCACAACTGAATCAACGGTTTGATGAGGCATAGCACCGTGTCCGCCTTTGCCCAAGATTTTACAGTGAAATAACTCTACGGCCGCCATTAATGCCCCAGCACGAACACCCACTGTTCCCAGAGGAAGATTATTCCACAAATGCAAACCGATAATCGCATCTACATCTGGATTTTTTAGCACCCCAGCTTCAATCATTGGCTTTGCGCCTCCAGGGCCTTCTTCGGCTGGCTGGAAGATAATTTTGACAGTACCTGTAAAACTATCGCGGTGCTGATGGAGATAGTAAGCGGTACCTAAGGCGATCGCTGTATGTCCGTCATGTCCGCAAGCGTGCATGACTCCATCATGCTGGGAACAGTATGGCACTTCGTTAAGTTCTTGAATTGGTAAAGCATCCATATCTGCCCGAATCGCCAACACTTTTTCAGTCCTGAGTTCTGAGGAGCCTGCGCCGTGCTTTGGTTCCCCTCGTTGAGGCGACTGGCGTTCCTGAGGAGCCTGCGCCTGGGTTTGATTCCCCTCGTTGAGGCGACTGGCGTTCCTGAGTTTATTTCCGTTGATGACAGCGACAATACCAGTTTGAGCAATACCAGTTTGATGCTCAATTCCCCATTCAAGTAACTTTTGGGAGATGAAATCGGCAGTCAATTTTTCTTTAAAGCCCAATTCCGGTTTTTGGTGCAGTCGTCGCCGCCACTCTACCAGTTGCGGTTGCAATGACTGGACGGCGAGTCGAACTCGAGATAAGTCAAAAGCTGGGGGATTATGAGTAGAAACCATAAGATAAATTTTTCTTTCGCTCTTAAGCCAGAGGAGTGAATCTCCCAGAAATAACAGTCAACTGCGTTATTCTATGTCTATAGTCTATTACACAACCATAGGAGAACGCAGGATGACTTGGCGCGGGTCTATCACAGTTCGAGACAGAGTTTTTGCTTGTTTACCTTATTTGCTGCCTTTGTTTAGTGCATTGGCATTCGGTACATTTCTGATGGGACAATTTCCACCACTGCTAGTGCTAGTTGTGTTCCTGAAACCTGTAATGTTTGTTTACGGGCTGTTAGGACAATATGGTGAAATGATCGTTTTCTTTGCTTTGTTTCTTTTGGTAGTTAGAAACGAAAAAATCAATCACTTTATTCGTTTCAATACAATGCAAGCGCTGCTTCTAGAGATTGTTGCCTATTTGTGCCAGATTATTTTGCAGATTGTGGCGCTTCCTGGAATCTTTTTTGCCATCCAAACTCTTTCCACAACCATTTTTCTGGGCATAGTAGCAGCAATTGTGTATTCCATTGCACAATCAGTGCGGGGAAAATACGCGGAAATACCCGCACTTTCTGAAGCAGTTCATACACAAGTGCGTTAGATTTAACTAGCTACCACGGTGTTGTCCAGGCGACCAATGCCTTCAATTTCTACGCGAACGCGATCGCCTATATTCAATGGTCCTACCCCTAAAGGCGTACCCGTAAGTATCACATCTCCTGGCATCAGCGTCATGACCTTACTAATAAAAGACACAAGAAAGTCCGGAGAAAAAACCATCTGGTCAATGTTACTAGATTGTACGGGAGTTATTTCGTCATTCAAGAAAGTTTGCAATCTGGCTCCCGGACTCAATTCTCGGACGATCCACGGTCCCAGAGGGCAAAAAGTATCAAAACCTTTAGCTCGCGTCCATTGACCATCTTTTCTTTGTAAATCCCTCGCTGTCACATCATTAGCAATAGTGTAACCCCAAATTTTTGTATGGGCTTCCTCTGGTGTACAGTCACTAGCGCGATCGCCAATCACCAACGCCAACTCTCCTTCGTAGTCTACACGCTGCGACTGTGACGGATAATGAATATCTTTTCCTGAAGGAATTATAGATGTAGGCGGCTTCAGGAAGATAAGTGGCTCACTTGGGACTTCAGATCCCATTTCCCCAGCATGATCTGCATAATTCTTGCCCACCGCGACAATTTTCGAGGGAGCGCAAGGAGCTAGGATTTGGTAATCGTCAGGTTCCAAACTCAAATCAGTTGATTGTCCATTCAACCACGGGGCAGCATCCAGTGCCTGCACTTTGAAAGATGGATGTAGTAAGCCGTAGTAAATATGTCCTTCTTGATTTTTAACTCTGATGTAGCGCTGTGCCATAACTTCAAATAAGTATTAATGAACATTCTGCTGCTGTCGATAGCCTATTTTATTTTTACTAAAGATGATCGCAAAAGTTTGGGCAGAACCTAAATCTACGTTCATTTTGGTGTAAGAGCCAGCAATTATGATATATTTGATACAATCTCTTCACGCTCATAAGTTGGGAAAAGAATAAGATTTAAGAATGCGGCAACAGGTAAAGGAAAAAAACGATAGAAGATGGTGAAAAAGAACTTAGTACTGCGCTCGCTTCGACGTGCGTACTACTGAACAGACTTTCTGATGAAACCACAGAATAGCTTTTTCACTCTGCATTAACACAAAAAGAGCTTTGAAGTTTTGCGATCAATTATGCTCATTGTTGTAAGATTATAATTCCTTGTTGCTTTAGATGTTGATAAGCACAGGTACAAATCAGGATTGCTGTCTAAATCGACATCAGCAGCCATATTGTCCATAAGGAGACTAAAAGAAATGCAGATAGTTTACGAAACAATGTATATCCTACGTCCTGACCTGACAGATGAACAGGTAGAGCTAGCAATTGCTAAATATCAGAACTTGCTTCAGGAAAATGGATCGGAAAATATCCAACTTCAAAATCGTGGTAAGCGTCGTCTGGCTTATGAAATTGGCAGGCAACGTGATGGCATTTACATCCAGATGAACTACACTGGCTCTGGAAAAGCCATTGCCCCTATGGAACGCGCTATGCGTCTTTCTGAAGAAGTGATGCGCTATTTGACAATTAAGCAAGAAGTTAAACAACCGAAGGCTATAGACGAAGAAGAAGCAGCTTAATGGTTAGGAGTTAGTCATCGGTAATTGGTGGTTAGGAGTTTGAAGTTGGTAGTTGATTGGAAAAAACAACTAACAGCCAACCACTGACCACCAACCAATAATAATCATGTTAAATTAAATATGACTCGCTAAGAGTACCGAACACCGTAGTAATACTTATAAAGTAGAAAAAATTCCTTTGGGAGTTATAAGCCACTGTGAGCCAAACTGACCGCGACACTATTCAAACTCTATCTGTAGAAGCATCAAAGTTGCGCCAAGAGTTGCAGCTTCGCGATCAACTCGTGCAACAGCTGTCTCAAGAACTCTTCAGATTGGTGAAGGGTAACGCTAATTTTATGCCCCAGCCAGAAGTTTCCGATCGTCATACATCTCAGTTGCAGGCTTTGCGAGAACAACTGCTTGCAGTTGAGGAACAGGTTATGTTCTACCAAGAGCAAATGACAACTCGTGACACGGAAATATACCAATTGCGGCAAACAGTACAAGAACTAAGCGATCGCAGTCGAATGCTAGAACAAGTGGTACAGGAGTTACCGCAAATTTACCGTCGGAAGTTTGAGGAACGCATGGCTCCAGTCAGAGAAAAGGTGGCAACACTACAACGTGAAAACCGCAAACTCCAAGCAGAATTGCAAAGTGTAAGTTACCGTTTGGCATTGAAAACTCGTAATGCCAGCCATAGTGGGATCGATTTGCCAAATTTTTCCCCACCCGTATCTCCCTCAGGAAATGTTTCTACAACTCCTGTGTAGAAGGACTGGTTGATCAAACCAACTATTGGCAGGTGAAAGCCAGGAGTTAGGGCTAGAAGAATTTATTGATGTGGCAGAACACTAGCCGTGTATTCTAGGCGAGTAGTAATGGTTGCATCTGTCAAAAACATGAGGATTTTAATCCTCAATACGAATAAATCATGACTTTGACAGATTTTTAGAAAAATTAAAATTATACCCTACTTCTGTACGGGCGGGTTTCACATGCGCCTATCAGTTGAACGAGAGTGTTTTGTAGATGAAAACCCGCGACACTCCCTGCCTTTACCATTGAAGTATTAATGGGGAGTAGAAAAGCTTGCTACTATTTGACTTTTATCTTTAATATTGGTCAGAATATCTTCGTATGTCGGAAAAATTTCAAACACCGTGTCGAGTCGAGTCAGCTCCAAAATCAATCGAACAGGCGCTTGCACATGACAAAGCACCAAGCGACAACCACTTTGACGCGCATTTTTCAATCCTTTAACCAGGGTGACTAACCCACAACTATCCATAAAATCCACGTCCTCTAAATCAATAACCCAGAATTGATTATGCTGTGGTACTACTTTAGCCATCTTCTCTGTCAAATCTGTGCCACCCTGTAAGTCGATACATCCTTGGGGTTTGAATAAGATCATTTGACATTCTGATGTGAGCGCTTGTGTGATCATGAATTTACCCAGGTAATGGAAACGTCAACAAAAAATGACATCAATACCTATGTTGCTTTCAACCAAGAATTACCGCTTTATCTAAATATAGACTCACTTAGCAGTAAGGTTGAGAGATTTGACTTCAGTATTCATGCCGTATAATTTGTCTTAACTTTCATCACTATATGCATAACTGCCTCATAAATTTAGTATCGTGCGTATCTTTTACTAAATTTTTATAAAATTCTTTGATTTTTATGAACTTTTCATAAAGACTTTTTATAAAAGCTTCAGTAAGTCTACGGTTGTGATATTGACATTAAGGGAAAGCGGCCCTACGTCTACCCTGGCTTGTTCCTTGACATATTAGCCACAAACGAGTCAAGATAAAAAATAATAAGAAATGTATTGGTGGCGGTGTTGAATGTCTTTTGAGTTTATTTCAGTAGAAAACATTCGGGATATTGCTAGCGAGTATGGTTATTGGGCGATTTTCTGGGGTGTTTTATTGGAAAATTTAGGCATTCCTCTTCCAGGAGAAACTGTCACCCTCGTAGGCGGTTTTTTAGCTGGTAGTAAAGAACTGAGTTACTGGTGGGTTCTTGGTGATGCTACTGTAAGTGCCATAGTTGGTGGTATTTGCGGCTATTGGATTGGTAGGTTTGGCGGTTGGTCGTTACTGGTAAAAATTAGTAGCATCTTACGGATTTCGGAAAAGAGAATACTTGTAATTAAAGAAAAGTTCAGTGAAAATGCTGATAAAGGAGTATTTTTTGGACGGTTTTTCGCCTTGCTGCGAATTTTTATCGCACCCCTAGCTGGTATAACGGAAATGCCCTTCAGAAAATTCTTTTTGTACAATTTTATGGGGGCGATCATCTGGGCTAGTGTGATGGTAACATTGGCTTTCTTTGCAGGCAGAATTGTTTCTTTAGAACAATTGGTTGCGTGGGTGAGTGAATTTGCGATCGCCGCACTACTGATCCTCGCGGGCGTAATTCTTATACCTTTATGGTTAGAGTCGCGGCAAGTCAAAAATAGTCAGGAGTGAGGAAGAGAAATCATCAATTTTAAATTGTATTGGAGCGATCGCTTGTGACATCACAGAAGTCAAATTTACAGAACTTGGCAAAAGTAAAAACTTCATCGGAATAAAATCGGTTTAAAGGCACCATTATTTATTCAGGGAAAATAAAATTTATATTTCTTCCCTTGAAGGCGAAGCAAGAAAGCAAGGGAGCAAAGAATCTTCTGGGGAACAGACTTCGCGTGATAGTTGAAATCCCCGCGCCTGAATTTATGGGGATTATCTTTTTATTTTTTCCCGCTCGAGAGTGTGGCAAGTTCCTACTTTAACGGTTATCAATTCTTTTTGAGCTTTAGATTTTGGATTCATCCAAAAATCCAAAATCTAAAATTCAAAACAGATTAACTCCTTCCTTGATGTGCCCAAATCCGAGTCGGTAATCCCCAAACGTAGATAAAGCCTTCAGCTGCCCTATGGTCAAATTTATCTTCTGCACCGTAGGTTGCTAGATCGGGACTGTAGAGGGAATGCTCAGATTTACGTCCAACAATAAAAGCATTGCCCTTGAACAATTTCACCCGTACTGTTCCCGAAACTCGTTCTTGTGTATCTTGAATAAAGGCATCTAGTGCAGTTTTGAGTGGATTGTACCACAAACCGTTGTAAACTATTTGACTGTAAGTCTCCTCAATTCCACGCTTATAATGAGTGACATCAGCAGTTAAAGTTAGGCTTTCTAAATCTCGATGTGCTTGAATTAACACACACATGGCTGGAGATTCATAAATTTCCCGCGATTTGATACCTACCAATCGGTTTTCAATCATGTCGATGCGTCCAACACCGTGATTGCCAACAACAGTGTTAAGTTGTTCAATCAGATCGACAGGGTTTTTGGATTCACCGTTGAGGGTGGTAGGAATACCTCTGGTAAAACCAATTTCAATGTACTCTGGTTCGTTAGGGGTATTGGCGATCGCCTTTGTCATTAAATAAATTTCTTCTGGCGGTTCGGTTGTTGGATCTTCCAGAATACCTGCTTCAATACTACGACCAAGTAAGTTACGGTCAATACTGTAAGGACTTGATTTTTTAACTGGTGAGGAGATGCCAAATTTTTCGCCGTAGGCAATAGTTTCCTCACGACTCATCCCCCATTCCCGTGCTGGCGCAAGTATTTTTAGGCTGGGGTTAAGAGCAGCAACGGAGACATCAAAGCGAACCTGATCGTTCCCCTTACCAGTACAGCCATGAGCGATCGCATCAGCACCATATTTTTCTGCTGTTTCTACTAACACCTTAGCAATCAAGGGACGAGCCAGGGAAGTTCCTAAAGGATAGCGATTTTCGTAAAGAGCATTTGCTTGAATTGCCCTGAAAGCATAATCTTTCACAAAACTCAGTTTGACATCTGCAACGATTGATTCACTCGCTCCCGATTTGAGAGCTTTTTCTCGGACTGGCTCTAATTCATCACCCTGTCCTAAATCTGCTGCCAGCGCAATTACTTCTTCTACACCCCACTCATGCTTAAGATAAGGAATGCATACAGAAGTATCTACTCCGCCAGAATATGCCAGTACCACTTTTTTTGCGCGAGCCATTCGTTTCTCCAGTTAGCGTAACCAAGTAATGAGTTCCTATTATCGTGTATATTTTCTTAATTAATCGGCTTTATGAAGTTTTGTAAAGCTTTTAAGCAAATTTTGCCAGTATATGCGTGCTAAAGATACTTTATTTATCTCTATCTGTACTGAGAGTCGAAATACTGGATGTATTTACACCAGAAACTAACTATAAATTCATCATAAATCTAGTGGAATCACATTGATTTTAGTCATTTACACAAGTCATATGACCGCTATAGGATACATAAGTATACGTATTACTTCTTAGAAATAGTATCACTAGGTTCAATAATGTTTTATTCACGTCTCAAATGGATAGTTCCAGCCGCCTTGACTTTAGCTACTTTTGGTGCTAATCTGAAAAGTGCCATTGCGCAAACGCCGTACAATTTTGATGTTACATACGATACAACAGTCACAATTGTTCCCACCGATACTCCAAATATTATTAGAGCAACGATCACAGGGGAATCAAAGGATGCTCCTTACGGTTTAACATCTTTTATCAGCGATGATTACGGTTTGACCAACACTGATCCCGTTACAAACATCACTAAAATTACTTTTAATTCAGATCCAAGCGTGTTTGGCTTAGTCGGGCAACAAGCATTTTCTGATAGGTATTACGGTGGTGCGAATGAGTTATTTGGCAAAGCGAGTGACAATGCTGAAATTAACCCAGCCGCTGGTACAATTCAGGGCGGTGGTACGATCACTATCTTCAATGGTACGGGTATATTCCAGAATGCTACAGGTCAAATAGCTTTTACCGAAGCTGATCAACTTACAGATCCAACCGTCCCAGCCAAAGGGCAGGCTCTACTGAAATTCTCCTTGCAAGTTCCCCAGAAAGTCCCAGAAGCAACACCTAACATAGCGTTGATTGGTATGGGTATACTTGGATCAACTTTTGTCTTTTGTAAACATCGTCGCAAAGTAACTTCAGGTTGATCAAAACTTTTGTTGAGGTTGGGAATTGGGAAGAATTTCCTACCAATTACCTAAAACCATTCTGCCAACTCCCAGATTAAGGAACAGTGTCAGTGTTACCGATGTCCTATGCTGAAGATGGGCCATACTGTTGTGGGTGAGAGTGTGTTTTTTAGCATTGTTATTCCGACTTACAATCGCAAGCCAATTTTGGAAAAATGCCTCCTCGCCTTGGAAAAGCAGTCCGTTCAAGGTTATGAGGTTGTTTTAGTAGATGATGGTTCTACTGATGGGACATTGGAATGGCTAGAGGAAAAGTTTAGAGAGTTTCCTCATGTGCGAGTCTTTAATCAAAATCATAATGGACCAGCTGTAGCACGGAATTTGGGAGTTGAACAAGCATTAGGCGACACAATTATTTTTATTGATAGCGATTTAGTCGTCACGGAGAATTTTCTGCAAGCCCATACCGATGCATTGCGGCAAGGACAGAAGACGTTGGGGAGCGATCGCTTCTTTACCTACGGTGCGGTTATTAATACTTGCAATTTCGACAATCCCACATCTGAACCATATAAACTCACAGATTTTTCAGCAGCCTTTTTTGCCACAGGAAATGTTGCAATTCCCAAACACTGGCTCGAGAAAGCTGGACTTTTTGACATCAGCTTTCAACTTTATGGCTGGGAAGATTTAGAACTGGGTGTCAGACTCAAAAAACTGGGGTTACAGCTGATTAAATGTCCGGCTGCCGTTGGATATCACTGGCATCCGCCTTTTAACTTAGAGCAAATTCCCCGCTTAATTGATAGAGAAATTCAACGCGGACGTATGGGAGTTTTGTTTTATCAAAAGCATCCTACATGGGAAGTGAAAATGATGATTCAAATGACTTTATTGCATCGCCTACTATGGGGAATTCTCTCACTTAATGGCATCCTAAACGAACGTACAATGGCTCCTTTTTTGCGCTGGCTGATTAATTTAGGCAAACCACAGCTAGCTTTAGAAGTTGCTCGGATCTTCCTGAACTGGTATAACGTACAAGGAGTTTATGCAGCTTATGAGGAGAGAGGAGTCAGTCGCTTCTCCTGAGGGGAGACGCTGCGCGAACGCTCCAAGTCAAAAGTCAAAAGTGAGCCAGCGCGGTCTTGGGGGTTTCCCCCATGAGCGACTGGCGAACCCCGAAGGGGTCAAAAGTCAAAAGTAAGAACCACCAAAATAAATTTAGGAGCTTGAAGTGGCATTTGTTATGGAAGCATAACCATTTCGGTGCGGAACATGACGGCAATCACAAGGAGTTAGTGCGTCTTTACATCTCTTGACTCCTAATAGGAATTTCAATATAAAATTCAGTACCCATACCTGGTTTTGTTTTATAACTGGAGTTTAGACTACCGCAAGACAAAATGACTCAGGAACACTGAGTGGACAAGC
>JAQYWN010000021.1 GCA_029379265.1 Rhizonema sp. NSF051 | reverse complement strand
GGTTAGGGTGGGGTAATTCGAGGACTAGTAGCGATTCGATCCTACGATAAAGGTACTGATAATTGCTATGAGTTGGTATGTGGGAAACTCGCTGTACGCTCTCATGAGTGTTAGCCCAAACTCATAGCGGCTAGCTTTCATGCTCAGGTGAGAGTTACACGACTGCCCATGCAAACGACACCAAGAAAGAGGTGGATGTTATACATCTGCTTTGTCATTTGAGAGTGTTACTGATTGTATCTGTGCTTGGCAAAATCTTAGAGCGAACCAGTAGTAGCACACCCAAAGCTAACAATAAGGCACCAATCGCCAATATTTTCTCCGAAGGAATTTCTAGTAAGCCTCGAACAATTATTTCTCGCAGTATGGAGACAATTGCCACTTCTACTGCTACCCCTACAGAAATAAGATGTTCCTGAAAGTAAATCACTAGGAGTCGGAACAACTCCAGCAAAATCAACAAAATCAAGGTATCGGAAGTTATCTCTTGGAGACTATGCATGTGCAGCAAGGCGTGAAACATGTCCGCCAACTGAACAACCATAGCACCAAATAGACCAATGCATAAAAAGATCACAATTAGGTCTTGGAATAACAAAAGGTTGCTCACTATCCGATCACGTTTAACCCATCTCTCCCACCGTCTACGCATTCAGGTTGTCTCCAGAAGTATATCTTGAGTACCACTCAACAACAAAGTAACGATAATTACTTTTGTTAAGTGTTTTGTAGTAGTATATAACTAAATCTGCGTGATAGTTTTTACTGTAGAACACCATGGTCAAGAACTAGGCAAGATTCGATATATGTGAAAACTTTTTTGGCACGTTTGTTTATTTGAGGATTTTTACAACGCGTTTCCATAGTATGGGGTTTTGGGTGTTTTTGGGCTTATGGTGGTAGTACCGAAACAAGATCCCCGACTTCTCTAAAAAGTCGGGGATCTTGATCTGGCGCAGGAGTAGCATGATCACAAACCAACCAGAACGACGCAATAGTTTTCTCTGAGTGTGAATGAGCGAATTGGAGCGTGAGCGTTGGTAATCCTTATGCAACTCTTAACTATTGGCTGTCTGTCTAGTTCTAGACTCTAATGAACCTCGATTGAAGATAGAAATCAAACCAAATGTTGCAGCGATCGCACTGATACCAAACAAAGCAGAAGGTTCAGGAACCTGTTTCCCAACAACAGAACTCCCGACAGCATAACAATTTGTAGGTAAAGAACCTCCATTAGGTACATTGCCATCAAAAACAAATGAGATACCTGGAGTTCTTGTATTTTCTACAAAGACTTGTTCAGCCCCACCTGGGTAGCAAGCACTCGGAGATTGAGGCCCTGTAGTTCCGATATAAACATCCAACCCCGGTGGCAAAGTTACTCTTTCTCGCAATTGTGCTAAATTTGGTGGAGGACCAAAATATTGAGCTAGAGCCAGTTCTCGAATTACATCTAATGTTGTTTTCGTATCACTACTGTCATAAAAATTAGTTGTTAAATATCTGCCAAAAAGATAAGTATTATCATCATTGTAATAGCGGTAAAAAGTTGTGTCTTGCGTGAGAGTTTGTTTTGTACATTCAGAGTTCAGGAAGGATGCAACAACGGTAGCTTGATCTGATACGGAGTCAGGTATGGGACAAACTGCTAATGCAGGAGTCTGTTCAGCCAATATAGAAAATGAAGAAAGACCGATAAAAGCCGCTCCACCGATGAAAACACCACAATATGACTTGCTCATGAGCAGAATCCCTCTAAATTCCCAAAAATCATATCAATGTGGGGTTTTTCTGTCAATTATTCGTGACATAACACCGCAATTCTAAATGTATAGCGGTTTTCGTTTAAGTCACATACATAATTCCCCAGATCACTATATCGCGAACATCCCTCTCCCAAACTTAAGACAGAGGCAGCTGGAGAGGATTAATCATTGTCACTATTTACAGCGATTTTCAGATGTATATACCACAGTCTTGGAGTGGGTAAGGGTTTGATCCAGATAATATCTGGGTACATCCAAGATGATCTAAAACCTGCCCTTACACGAGTTATGTAGTCCATTAAGAGTGAAAACTGCTATAAACGGATTTCATCTCACGTGTAAGACAGAGGGTAGGAAATCTTTGTGTTTTAATCTGTAAAACTTACGTATTGACAGATATTGCCATATATGCAATGTGGATTTTCACACAGATGTAGAAAAAGTTTAGTGATTTGATTTTGGCGCTTCGGATGGTGGGGAGTGAGATTTTGGTAAACTCTATGGATTAAAATCTTTTGAGGTACTGTCTACCCTAAACTTAATTACTTATTACCCATTTCCCATTAATATGTTCCTACACTCCTATTCTCTGTTTCTATCGATCCCTGACAAATGTTATTAGACAATGAGCGCAAGCTTCTAAAAAATTGTATAATTACGGGAAAGTCGGAAAGCATTTTCTCCCCGAGAAAAGCAAAAGCGCTTTTTGACTAACAATTTGAGATTTTAGATTATTTCACATTTCATATCCCGGCGAAAGACGGGATAAACCTACCCCGAACCCGAGCAATTTGTTAAGGGTGTACCCAATGATCGGATTGTAGATTGGAGACAACATTTCACAGGGGAAGGACAACGCAAATCGTCATTTTCCTATCTTTATCCGAGCAAGCATCCATCCTCCACGCACTGGCTGACTGTTACTAATTAACTCAATGACTGCTCTTAATAATAATCAGTGGCTGCCCACACCGGCAGATTTAACTTTGTTGCAGAATGATGTTCACGTCTGGCGCATTAACCTCGATCGCCCAGAAGCACAACTGCAACACTTGGCAGAAACCCTCTCTAGCGACGAAGTAGGTCGGGCGAAGCGGTTCTATAAAGAGCAACATCGTCAGCGTTTTATTGCCGGTCGCGGTATCCTCAGAACAATATTAGGTCGTTACTTAAATGTCGATCCCCAAAAGTTGCAGTTTAGTTACGAACCTCTCGGCAAACCAGTCTTGGCTGATACATTTAGTGAAAGTAAGCTGTGGTTTAACTTGACTCACTCTCAAGGATTAGCTTTGTGTGCAGTGAGTAGCGATCGCCAGATTGGTGTAGATCTAGAATACGTCCGTTCAATTTCCGACGTTCTTACCCTTGCCGAACGGTACTTTTCACCGAGAGAATATGACGTGATGCGATCGCTCCCTCCCAACCAAGTAGAAGAAGTCTTTTTCCGCTATTGGACTTGCAAGGAAGCTTATCTAAAAGCAACAGGAGTCGGACTTGCCCAACTAGAGCAAATAGAGATTTCACTGACTCCAGGAGAACGGGCAAAACTCGTCACAGAGCAACAGTGGACTTTGTTAGAACTAGTTCCTGAGCAAAATTCCGTTGCTGCTATTGCTGTGGAGGGTGTCGATTTACACCTAGACTGCTGGCAATATTGAACAAGCGTGACGGGGTATTCTATTTCCTCTAAGTATTGGCGATAGTTGCCCCGTCACCGTCATTAGTCATCGACAACGACAAATGACTAATGATGTGCAAATATCCATAACTGCCAACAAATAGACCTTGCTACCCGTGATAATAGCAAGGTCTATTTGTTGTCTTATATCAAGTTCGGATAAATGCTGATAAATCCTGAAGAACCTCACCCCGGTTTTGGCGCAAGACAAAACCGGGGTGGGGAGCCAGCACTGTAGGTGGGTTTCCCGCCGTAGGTGAGGAGCGTGGTGGGGTTCAGTCTGTACAGGCTAGACATAACATTGGATGTATTCAAATGTTATGTCGATTCAGGAAAGCCCTACTGCCCTATACTCAAAAAACCGCTCTCAATCAAGTACGAAGAGTAAACCATAAACAATTGAGAGTTGATAGGTGCACAGACAATAGAACTGCCTGCTAGTGCATCAAGAGTATCATCGCAACTGATAATTGGTCGGTGCGACTTTAAGTATAAATCCGGAATTGTGAATTGTTCTTGTGACCAACGCTCAAGCAAGAAAGGTCGGAGGGTGTATAAAGGATTCTCTGGAGAGGACACGTTGTTAATTAACTTTGATTGCCACTCTTCATAAGGAATCAATTGAATTGGGAAACCGAAAGAATGCATCCAGTCAACTAAATTCTTCAAAGGCACAGGTTGGGGATGTTGTAGGTGGAAAGCCTTGCCAATCGAGTCTTCCTGCCTAGAGAGATGAACGATCGCTTGACTCACATAGTCTACTGGAGACATATCCATCATGTATTCCACATCAGGAAAATATCCCATCTCCACACAACCTTTAGTCATCAAGCATGTAAAGTCATCTGTGTTGGTGACGCCTGTTTGACTGTGCCCGGAAATCAATGGGGGTCTGTAAATTGTCACAGGAAGCCCTCTCTCACCCGCAATTTTGACTAACTTCTCAGCAACCCATTTTGTCTGAGAGTAACCGAGATGAATCCCTTCCCAATGCTTGAAGTCATCCTGTTCTTTAACAACCTTGCCAGCATAAACCGTTGATTCAAAAATAGCGACACTGGAAACGTAATGCAGAGGCTTGACTTTAATTTCACTTGCCAATCGCAGAACTTCTTGGGTTCCCAAAACATTGGCAGTCTTCAGTGCTGAGTAGGGATAAACATAATTCAGCGTCGCAGCACTGTGATAGATGGCATCAAGATTAGCTGCCAACATTTCAAAGCCTTCAGTGCTAATACCTAAATACGGCTTAGTTAAATCGCCAACAATAGGAATAATCCGAGAACTGAATTCTTCATCCCAGACTCCATACTGTTCCAAGTTTTTTTGCAGCTTGCGCTTACCTTCTTCCGGATTTGCAGCCCGCACCAAGCAATAGATATCTGCATGAGTTTTTTGCAGCAGTTCGTGGATGAGAAAAGCTCCTAAAAAGCCTGATCCGCCAGTCAAAAAGACGTTATTCAGTTGATCTGTAAACTTATAGGATGTAGCCGGACGGATTGTGGGGTCGAGAACTGCTTCGGCACTTAAATCCAAAGTGACCTTTTTAGCAAAAGCCGGATTCGTTCCTGGGGTACCTGATTCCGCCTCTGCTGATTCTTCGGCTAAACGCTGTGAAAGTGCTTCAATATTTGGGTAATGCCATAGCAGCATCGGAGACACTTCAAACTCAAGCATTTTTTCGACTTTCGTAATCAGAACCATCGCTTGAGTTGAGTCCAAACCGTAGCTATCTAGAGATGCACGGATATCTATTTCCTCTGGTGGAATTCTAAGTGCATCTGCAATATTAGATACCAGTAATGCTTGAATGTTTGCTGCCGTATGGGACTGTTTGGAAGCCATCATTTCACACCTAAAAGCGTAGAACGAAGTGGATAATATTGACAATAGTCATCTTGGATTTGCAGTCCTTGAATTTTCAGACTCTGCATCCGGTATAAAAATGCCGACCCCTGCATGATCTGGTTAGCCACATCAACGACTTGACGCTGATTTGGAGCAGATAAATAGGAACCTCGCACCCAGTCATTAAAACTCCCCATTGCCGGGCCACACCAAATCTGGTAATCGACTTCTCGACCCTTTTCCCCAGAACTGGCCCAGCGTGAAGACAATCCTAAATACCAGCGGAAAATCGCTGCCATTTTAATTTTGGGATTGTTAATTGCTTTTGCGAGTTTTTCGGGATTTTTTTGAGAGAGATAAGCTGCGGTTTCTTCCCATACTTGATTGAGAGTTTTGCGAAAAATCTGTTTTTCTAATTTCTCTTTTTCTTGAGTGGGAATACTTTCAATTGAGTCGTAGGTTCTGTATATTTCATACAGTTTCTGCGCCCTCATAGGAAACATCGTTCCTCTTTTGAGAACTTGAAGTTTTACCCCCATTTCAAACATATCCGCTGCTGGTGCCATCATCACATCAGCCATTTCTACTTGAGCAAGAAGTTGTTTAGTATGTTGACAACTTCCAGCTTCTATGCATGACTGATTGATTGAACCAGTCATCACATAAGCAGCACCCATCATAAAGGCAGCTAAGGCTGATTGTGGTGTGGCAATTCCGCCAGCGACTCCGACTCTAATCGGTGTGGAGTAACGGTATTTTGCTTGAATTTCATCTCTTAAAGCTATAATAGAAGGTAAGAGACAAACCAGAGGTCGGTTGTCTGTATGACCGCCTGAATCAGCTTCTACTGTGATATCATCAGCCATTGGCACTTTAGCTGCCAGAGTTGCTTGTAACTCACTGATCAGTCTTTGTTCAACAAGTTCAGTGAGAATTTTTTGTGGTGCTGGTTCTAGAAATTTGCTTGCTACTTCTCTACGAGAAACTTTGGCAATGACTTTGTTTTTGATTTCAATTTGATTGGCAGCATTTAAACCCAATCCCACCGCACGATAGTAGACGATGTTGGCAGTTAAGTCCAAAAATGCCGAAGCTTCTACAGTTCTCACCCCATGCTTGAGGTATAAATTAACGGCACGACTTTCAATAGCCTGATCGTTGGGACTATGAATTAAATTCACAGCGTAAGGTTGCGAGTTTAAGGCTGCTTGAATGCGGTAAATGGCTGCTTCCAGACGATCTAGACTTAAACCACCCGCACCAAATGAACTCAAAATTTTCTCTTTTCCCAGTGCAATCACCATTTCTTCAGAAGCGATCCCGCCAGCCATTGCACCTGTGGCATAGGCATATTTCACACCATGAAAGGAGAGAAATGTTGGATCGCCAAAGTTTTGAGTTGAGATTGGTGGCACTGCTGTCACCAGTTGGACAGGGGCTGTATAATTGTTGTCAGATTGAGATAAATATCCAACGTTAGTGACACCAATTTTTCCTGCGGCTCTGACGATGTAACAAGGTTTATCTAAGTTTAGTAATTTGTCCTTTATGTCTGCTGGTTTAAAAGCTACACTATCTAAGCTACCTTTCCAGATTTGATTTTGATTGACGGTGTGGGCAGAGAAGCTGATACCATTATCGTGTTCACTGAGTACCGCATCTTCAGTTTTCACGGCAGTTATTCCTCTAAGAATGGGGTGTCGGGATGGGGAGGAGAATAATCATGAATGAGTGCTATTCTCTTTGCTCTAGATAATGAATCCCTAATTTAATGAACCGTCAAGAACGCCAATAACGCCAAGAAAATAGGGAGTTTTACACTTCTGTTGGGAGTCATATCATGTCCGGTAAATTAACCTGAATTCCTGAAGAACCCTCCCCGCTCCTCGCTAAGCTTTGTCTCCCTAAACCGCCTGCTTTGGAGAAGGTTGGGTTTGTTTTCTGCATGAGTGATCAGGGCGGACATGATAGCGAATAGCTGTGATATCATGTTCGGTAAATGACTTATAAATGAGAGATAGGTTCGTAGTTGCGCTTCAGCGCTCTTAATTCCAAACAATCTTATAAGTTTTCAACCGAACATAATATTATCTATTGATTGAGTAAATCTTGCGCACAAGCTATTTGTAATCGAATGATTTCGCTGATTTGCTGGCTAAATTCTTGTCGTGATTTTAAGAAAGCTGCGTGAGATTTGGTGATGTGGGAATTATTGGCGCTAAGTTGTTGATATTGGGAATGAACTGGTGTTCCTGCGTAACTCATTTCTTGAGTTTTAATAGGTAACTGATTAGATTTTAAAGGTTCTTGAGGTTCAAAACTGTTATCGAAGACCTTTTTCATGTTGACTTTCTCTGGCTGAGTCTTTACTGGAGGAATGCTCAAAATCTTGCTGACTTCTTTTTGGGGAAGCGGGAGTTTGCGAGAGATATTTTGGAAAAGTTTTCGGTTTTCTTCACTTAAGATTGTGGCAGTGATTGAGTTTCCACCGAGGGTGACACTCTTTGTTGTTAATTTACTTTGCTTTGAGGGTTCTTTGACTTGGGTGTAAAGAGGTGATAAGTCTAGGGAAACTTGATGGCTGAGAAGTTTTGCGAGTGCTTTGACAATGGAAGCATGATCGTCTGCACCTCTTCTATTGAGGGCTACTGTAGCATGTTCTTTGTTTTCGAGAATTTTATCTACCCATCGAGAACAGATAGCGCCTGCTCCTGCTTCAATGAATATTCTGGCTCCATCTTCGTAGACTCGGTTGACTAAGCGTGGGAAATCAAGCTGTTGACACAAGCCTTTGGCGATACTGTGAGCGATCGCCTCACTCTCAATTGGGATGGGGGCGTATTCGGCGGCGGAGTAAAGAGTAATGTCTGGTATTTGTGCTTGAATGGGTAGGGTGTTGACTCTCGCTATTTCCCCGTACTCAGACTGCATTGCCTCGTTGTGGATGACATGATCGAAGGGTGCGCGGAAAGCGTTGCAACCCAAACTCTTAATGACTCTCTCACAAGCTGCAAGCTCCCCAGCAATCACGACTTCTTGTGGTGTGTTGATCTGAGTTAGATAAACGCGGTTCTCATGTTTGAGGCATTCTCTCACTTGGGATGGTGTGGCGATGAGAACGTAGTTACCCCAAAAGTTGTTGTCTGGGTGTTGAATTGATGGCAATCCCCAAGACTCACGCACAGCACTTTTCGCACCAGATAACCTGTCTGCAAACAAAAGCGATGAGTGTAAGGCGAGAATTCCTTGGCTAAAGTTACTCCACACCCCAGCTGCCGACATCATACTCGTTTCACCCAAGCTGTATCCAAAGACTTGTTTTGGCTTGACTTGGAATTCATCACGGATAATTGCAGTGATGAATCTGGTAAAAATCATGTCGGTGTCAAAGATTGCTAGGGAATCATCCAGCAATTGCTTTTCGAGAGTTTCCAGTTGTCTGGTTGTTAGTTTATTTAAGCTTCTGGGAAAAACAATTTGGGAAATGTCAGCAACAAGGGTGTGAAGACTCTTGATGGCGACATCATCGTGGATTTGGGGGAAGAGTCGGAAGAGGTTACGCGAGATGCCAATATAAGAGTTGACTGCAGCCGGATAGACGTAAGCGACAGAACCCTGTTTGCCTAGAGGTTTGGCGGTGAAGTAACTGCCCAGTGGCGTCTGCCAGTCTACTCCTTGTTCAAAGGCATTGTTCACTCCTTTGAGAGCAGATTGAATTTCTCTGGCTAATTCGGTTTTGTTGCGCCCGAGAATTGCTAAGGCATATTTTGCTTGAGAATGCTGTTGAAAGGTGGCGAAAGTTTGGCTGGCAGTGATGTTAAGAGTTGTAGAATTATCAATGGTTGTTTGAAGAGTGTTGAGTTGCTGGATTAACTCTGAGCGATCGCTTGCGGCGATGGGGAACAAATAGAAGGGCATTTGCTCTAAATACCGACTGCTGCGCTTCTGCTCTGGTTCTTCTGATAAGATGACATGGGCGTAAGTCCCATCTATACCAATGCCATTAATTGCCGCGACTCTCTTCTGAACTTCTTTGCCTAAGAACCAAGGTGTGGATTCTGGGGCAACATAGAAAGGACTACCCTGCCATGTTTGTGTGTCTTTCACCCCAGACCATTTCGGTGTGGCGGGAATATACCTGTAGTATAGACACAGTGCAGTTTTAATCAGGCTGGCGATTCCTGATGCTATGTAAGTATGACCAATATTGCTTTTGACGCTGCCGATCGCACAGTTCAAACCACTCTTACCTGTACGATAAGCTTGGATTAAACCGTTGATTTCTGCTTCATCTTCTTGAGGAATCCCACTTCCACAAACTTCCAGATATTCAATGTCTGTCGATTTGATACCAGCTATCTGGAATGCTTGTTGGCACACTGAGGTGATGCTTTGCGTATTGGGTGTTGTCAGACGAGTGTGCAAGTCATCTAATTTTGGATTGAGTTGATTGTCGCTTAAACTTATGGCATCAATGACTGTGTAAATGCGATCGTTATCTTTTTTCGCTGTTTCGTGGCGCTTTAAGACAACTGCCCCCGCACCTTCACCAATCATCCAGCCATTTGCCTTCTGATCGTAACTCAGGGTATTGACACCCGTGTTTATTTGTGCATGTCTGCTGCGTAACAATACATTTTCCATCCCACCAGCCAAATCAATCGCCCCAACAAGCACTGCATCTGCTTCCCCAGTCGTCAGGAGATGTTGCGCGACTTCTAATGCTTGAAAGGTAGAATTCTCTCCTGCCGTCATGGTAAATGCTGGCGCAGTGAAATCCCATAAAGCCGAAACACGACTTGCCATGATGTTGGCAATGTAACTGACATATTCACTGCTTTCTACTGGATTGTGAATACCGTCTTTGAGAATCGTCTCCAGTTGCTCGACTTGTTCAGCAGTTAGGGCAATTTCTCCCGCAATCAAACCTTCTTTAATCTGCCAAGCAAGATTCCATCTTTGTTGCGACTGGTGAACGGAAAACTCCGTCTCTGTAGCAACGATCACTGCCACATTTGCACCCTCTTTAATTCCCGCATCTTTCAACGCTCGTTCTGCCACTTTCAAAAGTAACACTTGTTGCGGGTTGAGTTGAGGAAGTTCGTTGGGAGGAATTTTGCTAGAGATGGTATCGATTTCAAAATCTTGGATATATGCCCCTACTGGTGTCCCATCTACCAATCCGTACTCTTTGAGTAAATTATCTTGCTCCTCCATACCGTACCATCTCTGAGATGGTAGAGGAATAAAATGCTGGATGCCATCGTAAATGCTGCGTTCAAAAGCATCCAATCCATTACAGGAACCGAAAAAGGCGTCCATGCCGACAATTGCCATTTTTACAGGCTGCAAGGGGGAGTGGGAAACAGCTGTTTGATCTCGCTTGTTTGTTTCACTCTCCAAAATCATATGGGCATTCGTGCCGCCTAAACCAAAAGCACTGATGGCTGCCCGTTTGACTGGTGCGTTGTTAGGCCATTTTGCAGTACTTCTGACAATTCGTTGTGGTGAAATGACTTCGTTATCACTACCTATCGGCTCATTGACATTAATCGTAGCGGGAATAACACCCTTAGACATACTCAAAAGTATTTTAATCAAGCTTACTGTACCAGCGGCTGTCAGCAAGTGACCAACATTACTCTTCACCGAACCCAGCAGTGGAGTTGCTTGATATTTGCCAAAGAATGCCTCAGTTGATTGACATTCGGTTGTGTCTCCCAACAATGTGCCCGTAGCGTGGCACTCCAGATAATCAAGGTTTTTGGGGTTGATTTGTGCCTCTTCGTAGGCACGTTCAAAAGCCAGCACTTGCCCTTTAGAATTAGGACTTAGCAGGTGCTTACCCTTACCATCATTCGAAAGTCCGTTACCGCAGATAATGGCATGGATGCGATCGCCATCTCGAATGGCATCACTGTATCGTTTCAGCACCATTATCCCAACACCATCTGCCGTCGCCAACCCTCTCGATAATTTATCTAATGGTCTACTAATATCATTTTCTGGATACCCTTGGATACCAGAAAACAACATCCGTAAAAACAGAGGATCGGCACAACTGATGCCGCCAGCCAGCATAATATCCGCTTTGTGCGTCCAGAGATAATGAGATGCTAGCTTCGCAGCATACAATGGTGACGAACAGGCCGCATCGATACAAAAATGTATATTAGATAGAGCAAGGGCTTGGGCAATAATTGCTGTCGGCAAGCCAGAAATCATGGCATTAAAGCTTGAGGCTTCTGTCGATGCTGTTAACGAAGCCAAGTCGAATTCTTTATCCTGTAAAAGTTCTCTGATTGCAGGTGTCAGAACCTGCTGATACATAGGAGCAAATAATTGATTGGAGGAGAAGGTAGGTAAAGAGAGACTCCCTAATATCGTCCCACATTTAGAGAGAACAGCTTCATTGCCCAAATAACCACTATGTTGCAAAGCTTTTTTCGCAACCTCAAGGGACCATTTAAAGGTATTATCTAAACTTTGGAGAAATTCTGCTGGTAATTTATACCCGGTGGCATCAAATTGAAAATCGCGAATGAATCCTCCCTTTAAAGAGTAGACTTTATCTGGTAAGCCTTTGACGCGATCATAAAAGACTTGCGGATCTATTCCCATTTCCGCAGCAGTCACTGTTGAGATCGAGTCTTTCTGCTCAATCAAATTCTGCCAAAATTCTTCAGGATTTTTGGCATCGGGAAAAAGGCATGAAAATCCAATAATTGCAATCTTTTCCACAATTGTTTTCCTTATAAACTAGTAGGGGCAAACCTGATGTTCTGTTGAGATCCCCGACTTCTTGGAGAAGTCGGGGATCTTGGCGAACAGGCGATTCCCTTAATTTCTCAACGCTTGGGTAGGGATAATAGTCCCCTTACCGCCAAGGAGACGTGAGTATACTTTGCCCTGGCGATCGTGTACGATGAAATCAGCAATTACGCTAGTTGCTGTTTTGGTCTTGACTTCACAAGAGACGTAAAAAGGTGTATTGCAGGGAGTTTTGATATACTGCTCGTATTGTTGTTGTGATGCTGGCAAACAAATTTCTTGATGGAAGTGCTGCATCCAAATCCATAAAGGATGGGTGCTGAGATCGATGGAATAAGGATTAACCCAGCCGACAGGAAATTGTCCTTGTTGTTTATCTTCGATTCCATACCAAACACATTCAGTAGTAATTTTTTCAGGGTTAATGTTTAAAACCCTTCTTAGTTCTTGGAAAGATAATCCATGAAATAACGGAAAGAATGTTGGAGTTGCTGTTTTATAGAAGTCTTTACCAGTCATGGTAATTATTCGATCTTCTTCCAGATTTAGTGGTTCGTAAATAGGGGCCGTCGGTAATTCTGCAACTAGCCGAACTTGTGCAATACTGAAATGATAATTGATTTTACCATCTGGGATTTTGCTCCATATCTTCGCCTGAAACCGGATTTCTTGAGCATCAGTTTTGGCAATTTCTTGTAAATCTAGAACATATTCTTTGGCAAGAGTTTCATTGAAATTAATTCCCTTCAATACTTTGAAATCTGTGTTACTGAAAAATCTGTAACCTGGATAAAGTTGTTCGCAGGCATCAACAATCCATGATACCGCACAAGTTGCTGGTAAAACTGGCTTATTTGCAATGACATGATCGAGTAAAAAGGGATTGGCAGCCAATGACATTTGACGGCGCAGGCGATAGGTTTTGAGTTCGGAATCTAACTTTGGAGGGGACGGAATGAGTGGACTTCCAATAACAACTTGTGTTGTTCCACGATTGGCAGGATGCATTTCGTTAACCAGCATTTGTGCTCCGGTTTCGACTGGGATAATGTCAATACCTCGTCGAGCAAACTCTTTTTTCAATTCTGCTGTCACCATACCACTATCCCAACCACCCCAATTAATAGCGACTACATGACATTCGGGATAGCGTTGCTTAACCAAATGGGCTGATTTGTTGAGAATTTCGTTAGCAATGGCGTAGTCAGATTGTCCGACATTACCGTAAAAACCTGTTATGGAAGAAAACAAAACTAAATAATCAAGTTGACTGGGTTTGACACAAGAGAGAAGATTTTCCAGCCCCTTAACTTTGGCAGTATAAACTTTCTCAAAATCCTGTTCTGTTTTCTTTTCAATCAATTTATCAGCTAAATTACCAGCACCGTGGATGATGCCAGTAATTGCTCCAGTTCGTTCAACCACCGCAGTTAGTTTCTGCTGCAAAGCATCGGCATCGGTGACATCAGCACTTAGATATTCTGCATCACCTCCAGCTTGTTGAATTGCCTCTAAGGTGCGTTTGATTTCTCGACTGGAGGTAATTTTGCTATAGATCTTTTGTATGCTCATAGGAGTAGGCTTCTCTCCAAGTGTGAGAAGATATTCCATGATGCGTTTTTTTAATGCTGGTTCATCAAAACAATCTTGAGCAAAATCTGGTTCACTGTTGAGGAGTTCTGAACGCCCTAGAAGAATGAATTTACAGGGGTATTGCTGTGCTATTTTGATGGCACACTTTGCTGTAATGCCTTTGGCACCCCCACTGACGAGAAAAACCGATGAAGAGCGAATCTGGGTTGTTGATGTCATAAATTCTCCTGATAAGAGAGGGTAAACCTGATTTAAATACATGGGTATATTGACGGTTTTAGCAAATAAAATCTGCTGCCATATTTGCTACAAAGTCTTCTTTTGGTTGTTTTTTTTAATGATTAAGAAAAGTTTTTTGATGGCATAAATGAGTTAAAATTAGTTTTTTAAGTGCTTTTCAACCTTCTTTCTCTGCGTCCTTGGCGTCTTGGCGTTTCATTAAATTAAATATTATTTGGAAGGTTCAATAGTAGGATAAGTTTTGAACAAAATTTAGTATTGTAGGGTACTTTACGAGTAGCGCTAACACACCCTAGGTATCTGTTCAAACATTAAATAGTAGTCCAATAGCAGCAGTTAGCTAACAGTCTCTTTTACGTATAAAAAGGTTGTTTTAATCTGAAAATATATTTTGAATGAACCGCCAAGATGAGGAGAGTTCGCAGGAGGGTTTCCCAAGGGAAGAATCTGTCCGTTGCCAAGAAAGCCAAGGAAAGAAATAGAGAGAATTTCACAATTGATGCAAATCGTACAAGGGGAGACTTTAAGGTGGTAGTGAGAAAGGAGTGTTACTTGAAGCCGTTGTGGAGGCGATCGCTACAGCCTGGTTTCCCGCTGCGAGGAGCGTTCATTTAAAAAAAGCGTAACTATGTAACGAAATGTAAAAGCTCTGAATTCTGTTCGTAGTTGCGCGTTAGCGCTAAAGCAACTACGAACAGTAATGATTATTTGCACCAACTTACTTCGGTATTTAGGATTGCGATCGCTAAAGGCTTACTTAAAACTCCTGTTCTTTTAGTCATGAAATCATGCTTATCCATGACTTGCTATTATGGCTCATCTAAAATTCTCGTATGATTTGGATGATAAAGATTGGTGCGGTTTTCTCGTGTTTTGAGAGGTGTCTCTTGAGATGAAGGTTGTGTTAATGCTGCTATAATTAATGCGAATGCTATCATAATTGCTACCATTAATGGCATTAACACATTATTGCCACCTCCAGTATTATTCTTGTAATTACTATTACTGTTTTTATTACTAGTACTAGTAGTACTCTTATTTGTACTAGCACTCGTAGTAATCAGGTCGCTATTATTGCTAGTAGTAGTGCTATGATTACTACTTGTTAAATAAGTGGTGCCTAATTGAATATCGCCAAGATCTTTATGCTTGGGTGAGAGTTCAAGGCTTGATTTATGAGTTTTGTAGCCTTTGGCTTCTATGGTTAATTGTCCTTTGATAATACTGCTGTCACGAAAGTTGACTTTAAATTTATAAATTCCTTCTAAGTCAGTGTAGACCACGGGTGGAGCACCTGAAAAATCAAGTGAGACTTTAATCCCACTCAGAGGAGCTTGTTTCTCTTGATCGATCACGCGTCCCTGAAAACTAATTTCTTGATTATTTGACATTTATTAAGTAGGGAGAGGGGAGAAGAGGATAAGAGGAGAAGGGGAGAGAGACTTTACTCCCCTCTGCTTCTTACTGAGTAATGAGAGTGACTCGTCCTTGTGAACCGTAGGCGACTTCGGTAATATAAAGGTTGGGGTCGTGTAGTTCGGCAATGATGTGATGGGCTGACTCTCCGGCATCAATTGCGGGGTTTAAGTCGATCGCCCGACAGAAGACTTTTTGCCATTCCCAGTTGAGCGTCTTGGTTAATCCAAATAAACCTGCGCTAATGGGACCAAAGTTTAGTTTATGTTCTAGCCCAAAAGCCCCATCGAGACGAACTACAGTGCAGAAACAACTGCGTCCAAGAAGTGCTGCTTGATTGAGGGATTTTTTCAGGTGTTTCGCCATAAAGAACACGTGTTTGACGATCGCCTTTTCCTCTTCAAGATAGGGAATTTTCCCGTTATAACTAACCCCAAGGACGGGATTAACATGGATGAAAGCTGCCACTGGGCCATACTGAGTCATGACGGCGACTAATTGTTGTTGCAGATGTTCTTCACTTAAATCTGCTAGTTGTACGCGAATGACTTCTGCTGGTATTGGCGCTTGCTGCGGGATCAGTGATTGCGGGAAACTGAAAACAACGACTTTCCAACCTTTCTCAATTAAGGACTGAGTCAAGTGAGAAGTTGTGAGGGAGCCATCATCAGTGAGTAAACAGATGTGCCCCTCTGGTAAAGTGAAATCTAAGAAATCTGGTAGAGGCAGAGTTTTGAGTTTGATTTGACGACGCAGACTATTGTCATTTAATTCAGCTATCTCATCACTAGACTGGTTGTGAGACTTTTTTTTTTCACCACCAACCAACTGTTGGAGATACTGAACGATTTGACCGATGGTGCGTAGTTCTCCCAACTCTTCTACATTGGGTTTGGGCAAATCAGGATACATCTCTTGCATCGTCCCCAGAATTTCTACCCGCTTGATGGAGTCAATTCCTAAATCTGCCTCCATGTCCATGTCCAGTTCTAGCATTTCGACTGGGTAACCTGTCTTTTCACTGGTGATGGCTAACAAGGTTTGTCCCAAATCAGGAATGGGGACTAGGGAACTTGACGTTTCTTCTGAGTGAGGAATGACTGGTTCAGCGATCGGTGTAAAGGCAATGGAAATGATTGGTTCAGTGATCGGTGTCGAGGCGATGGATGGAAGAGTAGATAAATTATCTGTTAGAACGAACGCATAATCTGTTGCTGGTAACTCAGTGACTATTGGAGTCGAAACGGCAATTTCTACTGAAGCAGACTGTGAGTTAAGAGATTGCAGATACTGAACGATTTGACCGATGGTGCGTAGTTCTCCCAAGTCTTCCACATTGGGTTTGGGCAAATTGGGGTACATTTCCTGCATTGTCCCCAAAATTTCTACTCGCTTGATGGAGTCAATCCCTAGATCTGCCTCCATATCCATGTCCATTTCTAACATTTCGATTGGGTAGCCTGTCTTTTCACTTGTAATTGCTAACAAGGTTGAACCCAAGTCAGGAATGGGGACTAGCGTAGGGGCGAACGGCTGTTCGCCCTTACCCTTATACAGCTGTTCGCCTGCTTCGGGAATGCGGACTACTAGTTCAGTGACTGATGGTGTAAAGGCAATAGAAGGGCTTTCAGATAAAATCTCTGTGACCAAATTTGTTGCAGGTGACTCAAGGACAGGAGTCACTGGTGTAACAGAGATAGCGGAAAGTTTTACAAATATATCATCTGTGGCTTCGACTGGCGAAGTGAGGGGCTGGTTGGTAACAGCTGGAGTAACTGATGTGTTGCTAAGTTTTACGGGCAAATCATCCGTTGTCTGTGCAACAAAATTTCTGACTGGTTGGCTTTCTGTATGATGTTGAGTCGCCGATTTCCCAGCAACAATCTGGGAATACTCTTGCTGTACGAGTTGGAAAAAGTTTTTAGTGTATTCTACCTGGTGCTGGAGATATTGCTCGTGAATGCGTAAGGTTTCACTTTGTTGGGAGTGAAACTGCATCATACCGCGCTCTAAGCTTTCCATCACAACTGGTTTGAGCTGAGTAGCTTCTGTTGAAGATTGGCTATTTGCCAACAAGGAATTCTGCTGCTGCATCAGTTGGAAAAAGGTTTTGGCATATTCCATCTGATGGTTGAGATAATGTCCGTGAACTTGTAAATGCTCACTCTGACTCTGCTGAAACTGTGCTAGCAGGTATTCTAAGCTTTCTAATACGGCAAGTTTGTTTGGTTGCATAGGGGGAGTGGGGGATGGAGAGTCAATACCGTACGTCTGTGCAAGGGAGGCAGGGGAGGAAAGAGTTTGTGGACAATTAGTTCTTTCTCCCCCTGCTGCTCTACTCCCCCTGCCCCCCCTGCTCTCTTCTTCCGCGTCACCTTGTCCCTGCGTTCCCGTGTCCTCTACTTTCACTGCCTCCTCGACAATAGCTTTATGACCATTATTGTTTGTCGCTGGTGGAGTCAGAGTGGCAGTTATGGTATTTACTCTGCCAGTTCCCCTTTCGTCGTCGTCTCCTCTGGATGCAATGACAGTGTTCTCGAGAGAACTGCTTTGCTGTAATTTCACTTGATGCCCATCCTGTAAAGATTGCTCAAAAGCGTTTCTCGTTTTCTCGGACACATAGTTAATGCCGTTTAAACGTACACTCAACGCCTTTTTCTCAGTTGTGGATATGGGTTGTGGCAGTTGGTAGGGATCTGGGTTGTTTAAAGACAAACCAGCTACACGCAACTGGACAACGGCTTCTCTTAAGGAACGATCGCTATTCTTTTGAGCGCTGGGATTCAACGCAACAGTCATATGAGGGCGATCGCCTAAGATTTCTTTCACCAAGTTGGAGAGAATTTTCTTCGGACCAAATTCCACAAAACAGTAACCCCCGGCAGCGTAGATATTTTCTATCTCTTGCTTAAACAGCACCGAGTTGTTCAGGTGTGTTTCTAGGATTGTTTGAATTGCAGTTGATTCTTTGGGATAAGGTTTGCCAGTGACGTTGGTGTAAACAGGTATTTTGGGGTTTGAGAACTGGACTGTTTTAATTGCTTGGGCAAAAGCTTTTTGAGCAAAGGCAATTAGGGGTGTGTGGAAAGCTGCGGACACGGGTAGCAAAACGGAAGTACATCCTTGGTTTTGCAACATTTGCTGCACTTTGGTGATTTCGGCTACAGGCCCTGCTAACACAACCTGACGGGGAGAGTTGAGATTGGCGATCGTGACTTGAGGAAAGTGCTTGAGAACTGCTTCTACCTTGCTAATTTCTTCTTTCACTGCCAGCATGGCACCAGCATCATAATCGGGATCTTGGGGGGCTGCCATTGCTTGTCCCCTAGCTTTTACCAAGTAGCAGTAATCTTCGTCACTCAAAACGGAGGCTGCCCATAGTGCTGTGAGTTCTCCAAAGCTGTGTCCAGCGACAAAATCAGCGTTGAAGCCGGCTTGAAGGAGGATTTTGTACATCCCGGCGCTTAACATCCCGATCGCGGGTTGAGCATATTCCGTGCGTTGCAATGCGGCAACTTGGGCATTTTTTTCTACCTCTTCAAACACGGGATGGGGAAAAACGATCTCCGACACCGACTGCAAATTATCGTTGAGCAAAAGGGTATCCATAGAACCGTAAAGACGGCGCATGGTAGGAAAATTCATCACCAGTTCCCGACCCATTTCTACGTATTGAGAACCCTGCCCGGAGAATAACGCCACGACTTTTCCTGCCAGTTCCAAACCAGAGGCGCGGTAGTAAATGCCTTGAGGATGTTCCCATGCAGGAGATGAGGCTTTGTTTTTCAGTAAATCAATACAGATTTGCAGAAATTTGCAAGCTTCAGAGCGAGACTCAACAATAAACCCAACTCTGGCGGCAGAAGCAGGAATTTCTTTTGATTTACATTCCTCTACAAGTTCTGCATAATGTTTGTCTCCAGTCTCAGATTGCAAATTCCCCAAAATTTCTTCACAGTTGCTCAACAACTGTGCGGGGTTCTGAGCAAACAGCAGCACTTCACAAGGAGTATTATGGATACGGTAGGGGAGGTTGTGTTCGGCTGTGTATTCTTCAAGAACAACGTGATAATTTGTGCCGCCAAAGCCAAAAGAACTGACACCCGCACGTCTTGGCGGTTCTCCTTCAGCCCGAATCCAAGGTCTGGTTTCGGTATTAAGATAGAAAGGGGAATTTTTGATGTTAAGTTTGGGGTTCGGTTCTGTGACGTTAATTGTGGGTGGCAATATCTTGTGATGTAACGCCAACGTCGTTTTAATCAGACTAGCTGCACCCGCTGCTGCTTTTGTATGTCCAATCTGAGATTTCACGCTGCCCAATGCAATGTGCTGTGTTTTAGCATTTTGTTCGGCAAAAAATTCTCTGATGGAAGCAAACTCGGTTGGATCTCCAGCCATAGTGCCCGTGCCATGTGCTTCCATCAGACTGACACTTTCTGGTGGAAAACCTGCATCTTCATAAGCACGTCTTAAAGCTTTGACTTGTCCTTCTTGTCGGGGAGCATAAATACTTTTATATCGCCCATCACTAGAAGTGCCGATTCCTTTGATCACGGCATAAATTGTGTCTTTGTCTCTTTCAGCATCTTCTAGGCGTTTGAGCACAATCATGCCGATCCCTTCACCCAACATCATCCCATCTGACTTGGCATCGAAGGGTTTGGCAGTCTCGCTGGGAGTCATTGCTGGTGTTTTGCTGAAACACATATAACCCATGATCGTGTTATCGGTGTCAACTCCACCAGTCAGCATCATGTCGGATCGGTGTTCTACAAGTTCGCTGATTGCCATTTTTAAGGCACCAAACGAACTAGCACAAGCTGCATCAATAACGCAGTTGATGCCGCCCAAATTCAGGCGGTTGGCAATTCGTCCGGCGACGACGTTAGCTAACATACCTGGGAAAGCGTTCTCGTCCCACTTCACATATGCGCTTTTAATTTTCTGGACAATTTTTTGTGTATCTTCATCAGAAATACCACTGCTTTTGAGAACCTTTTCCCAAACGGGATATTCCAACCTGGAAGCAAGTGGCATACCGAGTTGCTTTGCCATTGCCACGCCTAAAATCACCCCAACAGTCTCGCGATTGAACTCGCGGGATGCACCATAGCCGGCATTTTCCATTGCCTCTTTCGCAATCACCAAACTCAATAGTTGCGAAACGTCTGTGACTTCCAAGATGCTGGGAGGTATCCCAAATTCCATCGGATTAAAGTCAACATAGGGGATGAAACCACCTCTTTTAGAGTAGGTTTTTTCCTCTGGTGTTCTCGGATTCGGGTCGTAATAATCGTCTATATTCCAATGGGAGGATGGAACTTCAGTAATACAGTCAGTTTTATTAAGAATATTTTGCCAGTACTCTTGCAAGTTTCTAGCTTGGGCAAATAAAGAAGCCATGCCAACGATGGCTATCGGATTATGTTGCAGTTGTCTGTTAATTTTATTGACTGATAGAGATTTATCTGACATCTTTTTTTTCTCCTCAATAAGCCCAATAACTGCCTTTTGAATCTCGTTAATCTGATTTTCTAGCTGCACTAAGGCAGTGTTAATTGAATGAGCAGACATAAGACATAGACTAATCTTTAGTGAGAGTGGATTATTGCTTTGCTGTATTTTTTGATGCGGATTAACTTCTCTATAAAAAAGCTATCCTATCCCACCTACGGCAGATCAATGCCACCCTGATTAGCTGATTTTTCTGGTGTTTTCTAGTAATTTCGGTCACCTTACAGCAAGGAGGAAATTTACTGTGCTGTTGTGTATTCAAATTGCACAATTGCTAAAAGTCATTATTTTTCATTTGTTTGTAGTAATTGAGCACAAATGAATTAAGACAAATCTCCCTTAAGAAGTGCAATTTAAATACTCAGTTTTCTTATATAACACTCGATTCTTCTTGAGATGGTGGTAGGAGATCGATTACATTGTTGAAACTGGTGAAATAGTCTTGCAGTGCGATCGCAGCTTGACCTGTAAACTCAATCCATTGGTTATGGCACATATTTTGAGGAATTGTTTCTCCCTGGAGCAATGGAAACGTGGGAGTAGCTATTAGGACAGAAACGCTTTTTTCTCCAGAAGCAGTTTGATTATCAAGATTAACTGCGGCAACGTAGCTGCTGTTAATGACAACGTTCTGTATTTTTATAAATGCCATAGCCAGTTTCAGCGTCCAAGATAATCTAGTTTACGGAAATTGCTCTCTTGAGTTTGACATATCAGTTACAAAAGAAAGGTAGAAATACGTTCAAGGTAGCGTCTTCAATGGAGTTGGCATCCGGCTGAAGGTAAATAATTTTAATCCTACATTCCTTGGGAGTAGCTCCCTGCGAAATAATAAAAATGTATTTCGAGCGGAGAGTGTCACAAGAAATACGGTGTCCAAGCTTAAATCCTACGATATAGTGAGTGGTATCATAGCGACCTTCAGCATAGCTGAAAGTATTGTTTAAGAATGGATGTCTGGCTTTATGAGTTGAATGCTATCAATTAACGGGCATAAGCTGTACCACAAATAAACTTGCATTTTTGTTTGGTAAGGATTGTCCTTGAGAAACCCGCCGTCGGCGACTGGCATTTATTAATCATTTCATACGAAGGACTAAGGAAAAAGGACAATGACAACCTCACAAAAGAAAAGTGCAACATAAATGTGTATTAACCTAATATGCCTTGCCGCTTTCAAGCATTAGAATTAATAAAAACACTAGCACAGCCAATAACAATTAGATAGTTCGTTTTTAGCAGTTTTTCAAAAAAGATGTATTTGTGCAACTATGAACATTTGGTAAAAATCAAAAAGTATAGCTATTTACTCTTATTTTACCAATTAGGTTTTCTCTGAGGTTTTCAGTATACGAGTTGCCAGAAACCCTTGATTTACAAAGATATAAAGCAATTTTTAATTCTTTGAAGAGGTTTCTATTTTCTCTATTTGTTTTCCTGCTTGCTTTTGCCACCGGGTTATTCCGTAATTCACTCGAGCAGAATCATCATCGCCAATAAAACAAGTACGTCCCATCCGTTCGCAAGTCATGAGAATTTCGCCGTATCCCACAAAAGGAGCAATGACAGAATCGTGCGGATTTGTATACAAATGTAGCAAATAATTGACGATAGCCTCGACTCCTTCAATGTGAGTTGGTGTCTGTGGTTTGGATATAGATTGGTGAGAAAAAATACCAACGTAGAGGTTCCCAAGAACTAATTCGTGTTGAAAGGGCATCTGCTGACGGCTGTAAAATTCATAAATATTCCCCTCAGCGCGTATTACCGCAACAACTCGAGCCTTATCCACTAAATAATTGTGATTCCATGTTGGTGAAACAGTGGCGATCGCTAAAGCTGCATTCTCAGGTAGTCTATTGATAAATTGTTGGCTAGAAGTATCTCCACAATAAACGAGATGGCGACCCAAAATTGATTGCTCCCCAACTTCTACAACAGACTCTAGCTCCGTAACTTTTTCTTGTGGCTGTTCAAGCTGAGGTTGTGCTTTCTTGCGGGATGACTTAGCTTCCCTTTCGGCTATAGCACTTTTGAGAGTTTCTAACTGTAATTCTTCAAGCTTTAGCCGCCAAATTTCTACTTGTTTGGCTTGAATTTCTGCTTCTTCAAGATCCTCAGACGCTAAAGCTTGTTCTAAAGCTTTTTGGGCAAGTTCAGCTAAAGTACGTTCTTTGCTACCTGTTCGCGCAACTTGGAGCAGCTTTGTTTTGTTTTTGGCGAGCGGTGTTCCTTCGATCATCTCTTGAATTTTTGGGGCAATATCTCTAGCAATCTGCTTTTCAAGCTGCATACTTCGTTCGCTATACCCGTGTTCTCTGGCGAGATCTGCAGTTGTCTTGAGTGGTGGTGAAATGATTTCACTACCACCACGGCTATGTTGATTATCTCCTGCTTTAGCTCTGAGTCCTAATCGTTCGAGGATGCGATCGCGTTCTCGAAAAAGTTGTCCTCTTTCTAGATGATCCAACTCACTCCGAATGAAATTCTCGTCTATTTCCGCTAGACGAGCTTGGTCATCATCATCATAAGTGATAATATTGCATTCAATTTCTTCGAGTCCGAGTCGCTGACAAGCTGTCAAACGGTGCAATCCGGCAATCAAGTTCAGCTTCTGATCTACTGTGATCGGGTTCAATAGACCATTCAGTTTGATTGATTCTTTTAACTCTTCTACTTTCTCGTTCTTGATCGCGCGACGGTTCAGACTATTAAATTTGATTTTGTGTATGGACACTGGCACTGTAGGCATAATCGCAGTTCTTCAGTGTTTAGTGCGGAAGTTCATCGATAAATTATCAAAAACCAAAAATTCCTGACAACTTTGATGAGAATGTCTTGTAGGCCACAGCTAAAATTTAGCTGTCCATCAATTGATATTACAACCAACTGAGTTAAGACTATTGAAGCAAATCACCGCCTGAAAGTTCCCCCTCTTTGGGAGGGAGATAAGAGAGGAGGCAATACGATTCGGTGAAGGGTTTGCAAACCCTTAACTGAACCGTATTGAGAGAGGGGGAGAAGAGGGAGAAGGTAGAGAGGAGAGAATTATAAGCACATTTACAGATTGCCAAAATCACAGTTTTATGCAATGCTGAATGACAAGTTTTGCTATTTGATTTCTATCAGCGCTTCGTTCTTCAGAAAAATGAGTGTTTTGCTGGCGCTACTGCAACTTGACAGCAGTTGATATAATATATTATCTGGGTAAGTTTTAGGATATTAGATGCTTCCCACTGCATTAATTACATAATGAATACTCCGTCCCCTCCCCCCTCTCTCCCTCTCCCTAAACGATAATCTTCGGGTACTGAAAGGAGTAATCTGTAGCTTCTGTAGCGGCTGAGATTGTGGATAACATTATATAAAAA
>JAQYWN010000233.1 GCA_029379265.1 Rhizonema sp. NSF051 | reverse complement strand
CTTTAATATAGGCTGTTTATCTAAATCTTCATAAAATTGTCTGTAAGTGGTGACTAAGTTCTCGATGGCTTCGCGCAAGCTGAGAAAAGCTTGGCTTTCAATAATTGGTAGATATGCCGGTATTTCCTCTAAGAGATTTTTTAAATAGATCTGCTCTTCACGCAAAGCGATCGCAGCCCTTTCAGTGTCTTCTAAAAGTTGTTTCATCCCATGAATAGACACATGCTCCTTAAGTAAGGAACGCAATCTGCTAATTCCACCATCCTCAGCATAGTCACTCAATTGCTTGTGCAGTATATGGGAAGAGGGTAACATTTCACTCAATTGCTGCCATTTGCGCCGCATTTCTGACTCATCGGGTTTGTTCGGTTTGTCCAATTCAGGCAAAAACTCAGCCGAACAAACTTGTAATAGAGAGGAAAATTCTGCTAATTTCGTCAATCCGTAGAGTTGCGATAACAGGACAATATTCTTCTTTTCGGTGGTTAAATTGCTCGCACTGGCAAGAGTTAATTGGAGAATCCTCAGACTATCTAGTAAATCTTCTTCACACAACAGTGGTTCTTCCAATAGTTCTTCAAGAGTGCGTTCGTCACTCCGGGAAAAAGGAAGTTGATTAAACCGCCCTACGCCTACAATGATACGATCTTTGAGGTCTTCTCCCTTATCCCGTTCGAGCATACTGCGAATTTTCGATGCAGTGACGCAGCCAGGATATCTGCCGTTTAGTAGCAGCAGGATAGTTTGTACATCTCTGAGTTCCCGCACAGACAAAAAAGCATCCCTCACCCCAGAATCAGCAGATCCTAATCCGGGAAAGTCAAGGAGCAAAAATTCATTTGTTCCTTGTAAAGCAGACAGATCCCAGATTTCTTTTGATACCTCAACAGTCACATCCAAGCGACGGATCAGCGAGAAGCTATTTTGTATATCTTGAGCTGATGGCTGTGCAAAATCCCAATTCTTGGGAAGGGGAGGTAGACTGTCAAAGCTAAGTTCTAGGATATTCATGGGTGGCTCGGCAAGTTTCAACCCTTTGTGAGCCGTGATATTGTCAATTTGGTAGCTTTTGCCGCAGATGTCTTCTGCGTATACACTGTAAGTACGTACAAACACTACCAATTCTCGCAGCAAAGAGCGTAGTTCCAAACTTTGAGTCTGATTCCAAACTTGCTCGCACCAACTGAGGATAGCGAGACTATCAACATTGCCTGTAGGCTGTAAACTTTTTAGGGAAGCAAGCAGGTTCGGCTGTAGTTGTGCTGCTAGTGAGCGTTGTTCCGCTTCTTCAAGCATAAAACACAGACACTCTTTTATACCTGCGTGTGATAAATACTCGACCGTATAGTTGCCGACTTTCGTTGTTTCAAAGTTGGGCTGGGGAACAAGGTGGATAGCAGTGACGTTCCCTGTAGTCGGAGTTTCACTCACTGGTAAGGCATCAGCGTAGCCGATTAGACTGCCTAAAAGCAATGTTTTGCCGCTACTAAATTCCCCCATGATCCCGATTTTGACTGGGGAGGATGCAAGTTGTACTGTTCTTTGGGCAGACTGCTGAAGACGCTGAATGCTTTCATGAATGCTATTTGGCACCCAACTATCCTTGGGTGGTGGATTTTTTGACACCAACTCCAAACTCTGAAGTATAGATTCCCCATACTCTTTATACCGGCGCAATTTTTCTACTGCCATAACACTTTTCATCTAATCTCCTGATTCAGAATTACGTGGTTCGTTAATTGCTGATGGTTAATTGCAATCAATCATTAACTCTTAACCGAACACGATATTAGAGAGCCTGAGGATTTTGGATTAACCCCACGCTCTATAGCATTGGCAAGTTCCATTAAGGAATTATTGTTTTTTTAGACCAAAAACTAAAGTCTAGCAAGTTCAGCAATTTGTTTGTTCCTAATTGCCAGATCCATATATCGCTTGGATCTCAAGCTTTTTGTCTAGTTTTTGAAATACATTTTTTGCACAGTTCACTATTAATACTAGTGCCATTTTTATACTTATTCTAAAAATTTGTAATTCCTTGGTAGTACAAAGCCTACGGATTCAGAGCATGTCCGGCAAATAAACCTTAATTCCGTCTTAACCCTACCCCGCTTTTCGGTGTGCTTTGTCTCTCTTCCCCGCTTACGGGGAGGGAATAAGGACTGACTGCTGTAGAAATTCCAGATGGGGACAGGCAACATTGCACTGGTGTCCAGAGTACCATTTACCACAATCCAAATATCGAGACTTATGGTGAAGTCACGTTTCACTCAGAGCAGTCATTCCTAGAAGAAGTTATTAGTCCTTACTATCAGGAACTCTGCTTAGGTAGAAAGCCGATAACAATTACAGAGTTCGCCAGCAATCCACTACCTCCCTTACCTCACAACCTTCCTGGATATGCACAACCGGGAGCGATGTACGAACATCTGAGCAAATACCATATCTATCTAGAAAAGTATCGACACCTACTGCTTGAACCCTCACCCCGCCGGATTTCGCGGAATGAAATTCGGGAATATGTAGCTCAAGACACTCCTGACGGACAGCGAGTATTTTTCAACTATCTGGCGGTACGGTTCGTAAAGATTGTTTGTAACTTCCCCAACACTGATGTTGGACAGATTGCCTTAGTTGATATGCCTGGTTTGGGAGATACAGGCGTTGGTGATGAAGATCGACTAATGAGAACGCTGGGACAAGATGTAGATGCAGTGTTATTTGTGCGGATGCCAAAGTCATCTGGTGACTACTGGGCAGATGTGGATGTACGTTTATATGATACAGCGCGTGCAGCATTAGTTGATTTGCCTATCGAATTGTGGTCTTTAATGGTTCTCAATCAAACGGCTGCTGACTCCAAAAACGGCGACAACTCTAATAACTGCCAAGACTTAATGGAGGATATTCTCAATAAACGCATTAATGTTTCTGAGTGCGTAATGGCTAACTGTGCCATTCCTCAAGAGGCTAACAAAGTTCTAGATAGAGTACTCGACTACCTAACAGCAAAAATTACTGACTTAGATCACAAATATGCCTTCTCTTGTCAACAGAGATTGATTAAACTTCAAAATACAGTTAATGATGAATTAGAAAAAACACGTACTGCCTTGGGACCAATGGTGAGTGTAGAAGGCGAGTTCCCCATATTTGTGCCACTGTTCAACGAACTTTTCAACAATATTAAAAATGGGTTGGAGATACTACTTAAGGAACTTAGAAAGAATCGGGATGAGGTTGATGTTGACTTTAAAAACAAGGTATAAGAAGCTCTGCAAGCTTGCAAAAGTGATAATGGTATTCCTTCACTCCAACAGATTGAAGAGCGAAATAATAATGTAAAGGGTTATGGAACAACTTACGAAAAGTATTTGAATGAAATTCGCGCCCACTTGTCGCAACATTTTTTATCACTAGATGACGGGTTGAAGCGATCGCTAGATCGAGTCAAGTCTCAAGTAGTAGAGGTATTGATTGAAAAGGGAAATTTCGGGGGACTGACGGAAGCCAGAGGTTCTGAATTGATCAAAGCAATTGCTCTTCTCATACCCGATGAACTGATTCCCGGACAACCGAGTAGAGTCAACTTTGGGTTTCAAATGTTGGCAGAGTTTGAGCTTTCCTATCGGGGATTTGTACAACATCGAATCCGGCAACATTTAGATGGGCTAACGCCTAATGACCCTGCTACTTTACCACTTTCTAACTCTCCCAACGCTGAGCAAGTGCTGAGCAATCTTAAAACAGCCCATGCTGAAGCTGTGTACAAGTGTGAAAACGCCTTAGAAGACTTGCTTTGTGAGCCAAGCCAAACCGCTTTTGCAATAGTGGAAGAATTTCTTGATCGCATTTTCCGTGCCGCAGATGTAGATAGTGAGTGGCAAATCTTTCTTTATGATGTGCGATCGCACGTTTGGGTAGAGCAATTTAAGCAGATTGGCGCTCAAACTCAAATGCGTCGTGAATGGCTGACATCTGTAGAGCAAGCAACAGCCGCTAATCAATCAGAATTGATGCAATTTTTGAACTAACAAAACAAGGAGATTAAATGCCACCACAAGAACTCAAGATTGCCATGTTGGGAGCAAGAGGCGTGGGTAAGACAAGTCTTTTAACAGCCATGTATGAGCAGTTTGAAGAAACGATTGGTCAGACGAATCTGCAACTTACGCCTGACTTGGAAAGCTCAGCACTTCTACAAGAACGTTTAGGTCAACTGAAAAGCCTTTTAGACCATTATGAAGCTAAGGGAGGAATGGATGGTCGTAGTGATCCCCGGTCTTTTGTGTTCGATCTCGGAAACAAAGGTGCTAAACCTTCTTTAAGGCTACACTTTCGAGCCAATAATAGTAGTTTTCACAGGAATTAAGAAACCATCTACCCTGGAACAGGCTGGAGTCTGGCGGGGTCTATCAAGTCTTGTGCAAGGGCAGGAGTGGAAAGATTATGAACAAAGTCAAACCGAGCAGAAAAACAATACGTTAATATTCATAGTCATATTTATCATCCTTATAATCTTGTACTTACTGCTATCTCAGCCTCAGCCAAAGCCAAACCAAGAAACTCAATTGCTCCCTCAGCCAGCATCTCTCTCGACTCAACCAGCTTCATCACCCTCACCACCGAGTCAATTGCTAGAGAATAACTTAAACCCAACGCCTATACTTCCTAAAATTCAAGATCCTTCTTCAAAATCTCAGGCTCTGGAAACTGTCAATACTAGTAATTCAAGTTCTCAACCAGAAGCAACAAAAGAGTCAATTTTAAAAGGAAAGACCTGCGAACCAGTCAAAAAGCAAATTCTCACTGATGGTAAAGTTGACTCTCAACTTATACAAAATCCTATAGAAAAAACATTTTCAACTAAGTTATTTGAGCCGACCAAAAATTCCTCAAACTGTAGTGAAAAAAAAGTCGAACCTAATCTTTGAGTACTTGATATCACAGGTAAATGAAGTAAATTAATCTCTCCCCGTACCGTCAGTGTTCGCCCCTTAATAAGGTTCAGCGAAAGGTTGTTGGTAAGTAACCGTTCACCGGATTTGAAACGCAGAGCGTGAAAAATGGGTTACTGAGGTGGTAGATTAAATTGCATGGATGAAAACTGCCTCGCCTACGGAATTGAAATTTCCGACGTTTATTGGGAAAAGACTCCAGCCAATGTCAAGGAATTGGTGGAGAAAATGGGGCAGCACATCAAAAAATCAGATGAATTGCTGGCGCTCACAAGAGGCCAAACACCAAGAACTATTAGAAAAAATCAACCGGACATCTTTGAACTCGTCATCTCCGCCGTCCTCAGATCCGCTTCATGCCGAAAAAAAACCCGAAAAAAAGAAGAGTGGTAAAAAGCGAGGAGGACAACCAGGACACAAGGGTCATAGTCGCTTCGCTGTATGAGTTATCCGAGTGTGAAAGCGTTTTAGACCACCACCCTTTAACCTGTAGGTGCTGTGGAGAGAAATTAACAGGAGAAGATGCTAACCCCTACCGTCATCAGATAGTAGAAATTCCCCCCATCAAACCAATAATCATAGAACATCGCCTACATCAACTAAAGTGTGATGAATGCGGGACATTAACCCGTGCAAAATTACCAGTAGACGTGGATTCAAGTGGCTACGGGGTAAGAGTGGTAGCTCTTGTCACCGTATTGAGCGGACTGTACCGCCACAGTACTCGGATGGTGCAGAGTGCAATGCAAGATATATTTGGAATTACGATGTCTTTGGGTACAGTCAACAACCTGAGACTTGAAGCCAGCAATGCAGTCAAAAGTGCAGTTGAGCAAGCAAAAATATACGTCCAAAACTCCGTTGTTGTTGGGGCGGATGAAACCAGCTTTGCTCAGGGGAATGTTGATGGATGCAATGACAAAAAAAGTCAAGGTTGGCTCTGGGTAGCGGTTACGCCATTAGTGACTTATTTTCAGATTGCCCTTTCCCGTTGTTCCGATACTGCCCGTAATCTCTTAGGTGAAAACTTTAGCGGTATTTTAAACTCAGACCGATATGCGGCATATAACTGGGTAAATTTAGAACAGCGACAATTGTGTTGGGCACATCTGAGACGAGAATTCATCAAAATATCTGAGCGTCCTGGTGTTTCAACCGAGCTCGGTAATGCTCTGGTAAAACAACAGGAGAAATTATTTGAACTTTGGCATCGAGTCAGAGATGGAACCTTGACACGTTTTGAGTTTCAACTTTTAGTGCTAGAAATTCGTAACTCCCTCAAGTCCTCTCTACAAGAGGCTGCCGATTGTGAGATTGGTTCTAAAGAAAAGACACCACTGGCTAAAACTGTTCGCACTTGCCGCCAAATACTGAAAGTTGAACCTGCTTTATGGTTATTTGTGGCGGTTGATGGCGTTGAACCGACAAATAATGCTGCAGAAAGAGCAATTCGTCCTGCGGTGATCTGGCGACGCACCAGTTTTGGTTCTCAAACCCAGGCGGGCAGTACTTTTGTACAAAGGATGTTAACCGTTGTGACTACTCTCCAGTCTCAGCGTCGAAATGTCTTGGATTTTATGACATCAGCAGTGAGTGCTGCGCGTGTTGGCAAAGCTTCTCCTTCTTTGCTCCCTAAAGTTCTTGTTACTTCTGAGCAAGTAACAAATGCTGCTTAATCCACATTTCTCATATCCGGTTATTTACTTCTATTCAATGTGATCAAGTCTCTGGGATTAATCCCCGTAACTCTTTGACTCCCTATCGACGTATTGTGTTTTATTTCGCGATCGCCCTTGTAGTCGATGGCTTATTGCTAGAACGAGTGGTTCAGCAACTGGGGAAGATTGGGCGGCTCTTCGGAGTGCGGGCGTGTGGGCTACGACTATTTACACTGCCCACCCCAAGTCTTTATGGCCCTTACCAGGCACCGCCCAATAAGGGCGCAGCGTTCCCCAGTTGCGTCACTTACCCCCCTGAACGGATACGTTGGTAAGAATTTCAGTGAATATTTCGTAGTATCGACGCTCAAGCTGTGAAAAACTGGCTTACCTAAAAATAAGAACATCAGCAAATAGTTGTAGTGATGAAAGAGAGCTACTCCCTTCCACCAGAAGAATACCTATAACCAAGACTGTTTTCGCTCTCCATTTAAAGACGAAGGCGGCGGCACAGAGTACTTGTAAGGCGAAAGAAAATTAAAATAGTTATCCAGAGACTAAAACTGGCTACTGTACCTGCAGCAATACTGTACCAAAGGGCTTTTGTTTGATAAAAGGGGATGTTGGATGGTGGTGTTTTTTGGGCAATGATGACGGAAGATGCAATTTGGCTGGTAGCAAGTCCAAATCCAGCGATCGCAATAATGGTGTTAAGGTTGCGCTCTCTTTGTGCTTGTTGAATTTCCACCATACCGCGAATAGTAGAAGTTAAGTTTTCTAGAATAGCTACGCCAGGACGGAGACTCACGGAGTCTTTTTCTAGTTGGGGAATGTATTTTTGCTCAGATGTGGTTTCTAATTCTTCCAGAAACTTTTCTGTTGAAAAATAATCTTGACGCTGTTTTTTGTAATTATACAAATTAATCGAAATTGTTTGCTCTTGTACTTCTAGAGTACTGATATCTTGAACATAACGCGATAAACTATTAATATTTGTTTGTAAGTCTGCTTTCAAGGAATGCAAACTTTTCTTGGATAAACCTGTAGTATCTACTAAACTTTGTTGTAGGCTTTTACCTAGACGTTGCTTGAGTTGCCTGCCATTTTCATAAGCCCACAGGATTTTGTGTTTACAATAAAATAAATAGCGCCAAGCATTATAATATGTAGCTGCTGTCTTAAACGTTGACTGGTCTGGATAGAAAATTATTATGACATGACTGTTTTTTTCAATTCCTTGCCATCTTTCAAAACCACGCCACAATTCAAAAACAGTAGCACCCAGAAATTTTCCCTCTTTTTGATATTGATAATTTTGACAAATCAAAGCTTTGTAAGCTTCTTCTGCTAAGTTTTTTAGATTATTTTGATTAGCGGAAACTTGCCAACCTGATATCATCCAAGTTTGACCCAAAAAATCAGTGTTTGAAAAAATACCCGGTGCTAAATTATGGAATTTTGGCAGAACTGCTTTGATGTTTCCTTTAATACAATATTCCCTTCTTCGGCCCTAGGTTACTACCATCATTATCCGATGTAACTTATCTTGGTATACATGCCTGGGCTTCAACTCGAACTTTTAAATTTAATCTGCATGCTACATGTTTTTTGTACTACATGTAAGGGAGTAGGGCGCTGAAGCGCAACTACAAACCTTTATTTATTTGTACCGAACTATTTAATTGTCCCAAATTGTAGCCCGTACAAATTGGCATACACACCCTGTTTATCTATCAACTCTGCATGTGTTCCACTCTCAAGAATTTTACCTTGCTCGACGACGAGTACAAGGTCTGCGCTCGTGACAGTGCTGAGGCGGTGAGCGATGACAAAGCTGGTGCGATCTTTGAGCAGTCGAGCAAGCGCCTCCTGAACTAGAGCTTCGGTACGGGTATCAATGCTGCTAGTGGCTTCGTCTAAAATCAAAATCCGAGGGTTAATTAAGACGGCTCGCGCAATGCTCAGCAATTGTTGTTGTCCTTGACTTAAGCTAGTCCCCTGCTCTCCCAAACGAGTTGCATATCCTTGGGGTAAGCTTGTGATGAACTCGTGAACGTTGGCAATTTGTGCGGCTTCTTCAATTTCCGCTTGGGTGGCGTCTTTTCTACCAAAAGCAATATTTTCCGCAACTGTGCCGCTCAACAAGATCGTGTCTTGCAAAACTACCCCTATCTGACGCCTTAAACTCGCTTGGGTGACACCACGAATATCTATGCTATCTACGGTAATTGTACCACTCAACACATCATAAAAGCGCAAAATTAAGTTTATAATTGTGCTTTTTCCGGCTCCCGTCGCACCCACCAAAGCAATCATCTGTCCTGGTTTGGCATGAAAATTAACTTGATTGAGAGCCAACTGGTTGGGGATATAGCCGAAACTTACGTTCTCAAACTCTACTTTACCTATAATTGGCGGCATTTCTATTGCGTCAGGCTCATCTTGCAGCAATACTGGCTCGTCTAACAGTAGAAAAATTCGCTCTAACCCAGCTAAAGCTGATTGTGCTTGGGTATAAAATTGACTCAGAGCTTGTATGGGCTGAAAAAATTGCTGAACGTAAATCAAGAATGAAGTCACAGTTCCTACAGTTGCTGCACCTTTAACTGTCAAATATCCCCCATAAGCTAGCACTCCTGCTGTGCCTAAGGTGTTGAGAAAATCAATTGAGGGTGAAAAGGCAGCAGTAATCGCAACAGCTTGTATGTTCGCATCCCGATTCGCAGCATTGAGAGTATCAAATTGCTGCATATTTACTTGTATCCGATTAAACGCTTGTGCTTCCCTAACACTATTAATATCTTCCTGCAACTTAGCTGAAAGTTGACCGATAGTTTGTCTTGTTGTGCGAAATCTTTTTCTCGCCCATGAAGCAAAAAACGCTGTGGCGAAAATTATCAAAGGAACTACGAAGTTAATCAGCAATCCCAATTCCAGATTAAGCGCAAGCATAGCAATGATAATCCCAATTAAGCTGAATATACTGCCAATAATTTGGAGTATCGTATTTCCAAATGCCTGTTCTACAGTACTCACGTCATTCAACAGACGACTCATTAAATCGCCTGCGCGGCTACGGTCAAAAAATCCCAAAGGTAAGCTTTGTATTTTTGTTAAAATATCATACCGTAGCTGAGCCAAAACACGTTGCAGAATCCAAGTAATCTGTCTAATTCGAGCCCGGAAGATAAAAGTATTAGCAGTATAAATAAAGAAGAGTATAACTATTATCTGCATCAACCCCCGCCAGTTCCCACGAGTAATCAAATGGTCAATTGACCAACCTACAAGGAATGGAGCTATGGCTTGACCCGCAGCACTAATAGTCAGTAATCCCAAGGCTATCAAAATATCTTGACTATAAGGGCGAAAGTACTGTAGAAATCTTTGCCCTATTGGGTATGATCGTGATATTTCTTTTAAGTTTTTATCAAGCATTTTAAATC
>JAQYWN010000232.1 GCA_029379265.1 Rhizonema sp. NSF051 | reverse complement strand
AATATTATCAGCTCTTTTACCATGTTCATTGATTTTTTGACAATTTTGTGAGAGACTATCGAGAATTTCAGCAATATTTTCTCGAGTTTGTGAGTCGAATCGGTGTTTTTGATTTTCAATTTCTTCAAGTAGTTCTTGGGTTAGCTCTACAGACAGTTCGGCAAAGTTGTTCACGAAGTTTAAAGGATTTTTGATCTCATGGGCAATGCCTGCTGTTAAAGCTCCCAAAGAAGCAAGTTTTTCTTGGGCAATAATTTGAACTTGCGTAGCTCTTAACTTTTGTAGGAGAGTTGCCAACTCCTGATTTTTTTCTTGTAATTCTTCGGTTCTTGCTTCAACTTTGTGTTCTAAAGTCCGGTTGTAATCCTCTAACTGTTCGTAAAGACGGGAATTTTCAATGGAGATGGCGGCTTGGGCAGAAAGGATTTTTAAGATTTCGACGCGATCGCTCGTAAAAGCGCCCGTTGTTAAATTATTTTCTAGATATAAAATACCGCTCAGTTTACCTTGGTGGAGGAGGGGAGTGCAGAGAATCGATTTGGGTTGAGTGACGAGAATGTAGCGATCGCGAGTAAACTGTCCTTCATACGCAGAATTATTTAACACCACGTTTTCCAAGGTACGAGCAACATAGTTAATGATAGCAGTTGGTAGCAGGGGTGTTTGGCTATTGGTATCTATAGAGTCTACTGGAATAGATTGTAGTATGGTAACCTCATCAGAATATACAGTCCCTTCAGCTTCAATGACCCAGTTACCTTCCTTATTCAGGATGAGAAAGCCTTTTTGTGCGCCTGCATTTTCAATGACAAGTTTCATTAACTTTTCTAGCAACTTGTCCAGCACAATTTCGCCGGAAATGGTTTGCGATGCTTGCAGTACACTATTTAAATCTAAGATATCGGATGTAGTTGTACTTGAGTTGGTTGTTAAGATATTTAAATGAGCCTGGAGTTGAGCGGTTGAGGCGTTGGATAAAAATTGTGGGTATCGGGTCTCCAAATCTTTTACTTTAGCCACAGCTCCCCAGCGTTGATAAGCATAGTGGGCATCTTGCAAGTAATGACGGGCAACATGATTTTGGTTTTTGGCTAGATAAAATCTACCTGCCAGTTCGTAGGCGAGGGCTTCTTCATTGAGATATTCGTTTTCATGGGCTAGAGTAATGGCGCGATCATAATATTCCCTAGCATCTTTATCTTTTCCCAATACGTGAGCGCGTTCAGCTTCGACTAAATAAAACTTATGGAGAAAATTCATTGGAGCATGATGCGCCCAGGTTTCCATTTTTTTCTGGTCAGCAGTAACTTTTTCTAAGATGTTTTCTCGTTCAGTTGCTTGGGCATCAGGAAATACAGCTAACAGGGCTAGAGACTTGTAGAAGTGAAAAATAGAGCTTGTATACAATCCTATCGCTACTCCCAAATGCTCTTCAGCCTTAGTTGCATTATCAATGGCTTGCTTGTATTCTTGAAACAGATAACAAAGAAAAAGTTTATTTAGATAAAAGAAACCCATCGCTTGTTTATCATTCACTTCCTGATAAAGTGACAGCATGGTCTTCTCATCATAACTTTCTCTGATGAAATGACAGGGCTTTTGAGTATTTTCAAGCAGATTCATGATAGTCTGTCGAACCAATTCAATCCAACGCAGAGTTGGTTCCTGCTTCTGTAGACTAATAGCCTCACTGTATTTGACAATCTGTAGTTCCAATCCCTTTAATTCCTGACCTATCCAGTATGCATGTAAAGCGTACATGAAGAGAGCTAAGTAACTCCAAATCATATCTCCTGTTTCCAGTCCGCATTGGTGTACCTCTATAAAAGGTTTTAATGATTTCTGGGTATGCTCTTTCCAATGTCTGATGAAGGTATTAAATATATAGACTGTCTTCGCCTCGAATTGTTTACTATCGAGTAGTTTCAAAAGATTCAATGCGAGTTGCCCAAATTGATAGCCAGCTTCAATATTTTCTGCTACCCCACATAGAAGGATTCCATATGCGGCATAGGCAGGAGCAGAGAAAGACGTATTGCCAAACTTAAGCGAAATCTTAACCAATTGGAGTATAAGAAGAGAAAAAAGTTCAGGGAATCCTATAGAGGCAACACTAGCTATTAGAAATAAGAACGGCATCAAAGCCAGCTTTTTAGCATCCTTCATTTTCGGCAGATGAATTAGATTCTCGATATTCTGCCCAGCCCAATCGGATCTTATCTCCTCCAGACGATATAACAAATCCTTCTGATTTGGTTTTTCTGGCAACTCCAGTCCCCAAATTTGTAACACTTCTAATCCAATCTTCATCGCTTCTGATAATTTGTGTTGTGCATTATAAGATTGAATTTTTATTTCATAGGCTTTCACTGTATCTAGCTGGTTTTTGGCTTGTTGTAGTATTACCTCAATCCATTGCTCCACCTCCTCAAAATAGCTGCAAAGGCGGGCTATTTCTGCTGCTTCCAGATACAGTGCTAGTGTTAAGTCATACTGCCGCAGCCAGCTATTTCCTCTATTTGATGAGGCGAGATCCGGGAAGTTAATTAGTTCGATACCGATTAGCAAGTAATTGAAAGCCGATTGATAGGCTGCCGATGCCTTCGCTTTCTGTCCCGCCACAAGGTTTAATTGGGCTAGATCATCCCGGTCTGTGTGGTTTCTGAGGCAATTACGTCCTTGGTTAAGTTGGTTAACGATATCAAAGATTTTCTGACCTCGCTCGTCTAAGGGTGTGTTCCGTAGCAGCAGTTGTCCCACCTGCCAGTGTACAAATTGCTTTTCTGCTTCAGGGATAAGGGAATAAGCAGCTTGCTGGATGCGGTCATGAGCAAACTTGTATTCAACTGCAACCTCATCTATCAAGCCCTCAACGTCCAGATCTATCAACTTGTAAGCATCCCCTAAAGGCAAGACCAAACCTTCCGCCATCGCAGCCCACAGGTTAGCTGCCGTTACTTGAGGTGATTTTTCGCAAACAATCCCCAAAGTCTGGAGTTCAAACTGGTTGCCAATACAGGCGGCTAGTTGCAAAACCTGTTGTGTCTCCGCTCTCAACTTTCGCAGCTTTTCAGCCATCAGTTCGACCACATTGTCGGTAATATCTCGCGCCTGAATTTGCGTCAAATCCCATTGCCAACGGCCTTGCTGGAAGTCAAATGCCAACAGTTCTTCGGCATAGAGTGACTTCAAAAACTCATTTATAAAAAAGGGATTACCATTGGTTTTAGCCAACACTAGTTCTGATAGCAGTCTGACTCTTTCTAGCGAGCAGTTAAGGGTGTCGGCGATTAACTGACTAACATCAGGCAGGTCTAACGCTGTCAGCACAACGTGATTAACAGTTGCTCCCACCCTCTTGATTTCATCTAGTGTTAATAGCAAAGGGTGGGTTGCAATCACTTCGTTATCTCGATAGACACCAATGAGCAACAGATAATGGCTCTCTACGGCCATCATCAGCAGTTCAATCAATTTCAACGAAGCCCCATCAGCCCACTGTAAATCGTCCAAGAAGATTACCAAGGGATGTGAGGCTTGTGAAAACACTCGAATGAAATTTTGAAAAACCAAATTGAAACGATATTGAGCTTCGATTGCAGCCAGTTCGGGTATTGCTGGTTGCGGACCGATAATTAGTTCTACTTCAGGAATGACGTCAATAAGCACTTGACCGTTGGAGCCAAGAGCAGCTAACAGTTTTTCGCGCCAAGTGTCTATGTGGATTTGGCTTTCAGTGAGCAGTTGCCGAATTAAGGAGCGAAGAGCTTGAACTAATGAAGCATAGGGAATATTTCTTTGGAATTGATCGAATTTACCAGAGATAAAGTATCCCCGCTTCTCTGTAATCGGTTTATAAACTTCCTGTACTACAGCCGACTTGCCAATGCCAGAATATCCTGTCACTAACATTATTTCAGATGCTCCATGGCTAACTCGCTCAAAAGCACCTAGCAACATGTCAATTTCCTGTTCCCGTCCATATAGCTTTTGCGGAATTTGGAATCTGCCTGAAACATCCTGTTGACCTAGCGGGAAAGAATTGTGCCCTACAGTCTGCCACTGCCGCAGACATTCCTCCAAATCCGCCTTAAGACCATAAGCTGATTGGTAGCGTTCTTCAGCGTTTTTCGCCATTAACTTCAGTACTATCTCGGAAATTATTGAGGGAATCCCTAATCTGTGTTCGTTCAACAATAGAGGTTGTCTAGCAATATGGCAATGCACCAATTCCAATGCATCATGAGTAGGGAAGGGTAACTGACCCGTCAGTAATTCGTAGAAGGTTACCCCTAAGGAGTAAAAATCTGTTCTATAATCAATTGCCCGATTCATCCGCCCAGTCTGTTCTGGGGACATATAGGCTAATGTTCCTTCTAACAAATTCGGGTTGCGAAAAGTTGTCACTTCTTGCGAGAGTTCCGTCGAGATGCCAAAGTCAATGAGTTTGATCTGATCTGTTGCCTGATTCCAAACGATGTTAGACGGGTTAATATCTTTGTGAATAATGTATCGTTCATGCACTTGACCCAGAATCTCAACAACCTGAAGGGCAATGGACAAAAACTCGGTCACGGTAAAATTTTTGTTCTGCATTGACCGAGCGAGAGATTTACCGCCAAAATCTTCTAAAACTATTACCCACCGATGCTGCTCGTTTTCCAAGCTGTATGCATTCACCACACCTGTCAGAGTGAGATTTTTTGTGATTTCATATTCCCGGTGGAACTCAGCTATTCTTTTTGGAGGCGGATAAGCTTGTTTAAGCATTTTGAGGATAACTGGTTGATTATTTGCTTTGCTGGAGGCACGATAAACCAACGAGTTATAACTCTCATAGAGCAGTTCCCTAGCTTGGTAGCCCAAAATATCCATAGCCAAGTTCAAGTAATTGTTAAGTTTTACTCAAGTCCGTAGAAACGAACCGAGTTATCCCATAGTAGCTTTTGCACAGTTTGCCTGGGTAGCTGTTCCTGAAGTGCTACGGCTACCTCGATAATATCTGGCCGATGATCTATATGGGGATAGTCAGAACCAAAAAGTAAGTTATCAGAGCCGATGTATTGGATAATTTGAGCGATATAAGGTTCCCCTGGCTCAATAGATATAAAACACTGACGATGGAAATACTCTGAAGGCTTCATCTTAATGTTGTCGGCAACCTCCCAGTGTAGATTCTTGTATTCTTCATCCAACCGCCACAGCCAATATGGCAACCAGCCACAACCAGCCTCCAAGAATCCTACCCTCAGCTTGGGATGGCGCTCTAACACCCCTCCTTCAATCAACGCCAACATTGCCATCATCTGTTCCATGGGATGAGAACAAGCGTGCATGGCAAAACGAGTATTAAACCGATCCATTCCAGTTGTTGGCAAGCGACAATGAGTACCCTCATGGATACTGACAGCGATTCCCAGTCGCTCACACTCAGTCCAAAATAGCTCATAGGCGGGATCGCTTAGCAATCTCCCCTTGACTGGGTTGGGACGCAACACAACTGCCTTCCAACCAAACTCCACGACTCGATGCAATTCCGGCACCATTTCTTCCGGAGCATGAAGATTAATTGTTCCCACTCCTTTGAGAATTTGCGGATCGTAGCTGCAAAAGTCTTGTAACCAATTGTTGTAGGCGCGGGTAAGTGCTCCGGCTAGTTGGGGGGGCATTGTATTGATTGCTAAGAGCCATAGTCCAGTAGTAGGATAAAGAAACGAAACATCGACTCCCATTTGCTTGATTGCTCTAACCTGTGACTCTGAGTCAAAGCGATGGAGCACAGACATAGGATGATCCTCTATGATTTTCTCGGCGCCTGCCTTTTGGATCTGAGCAGATAGCTTATCAAAAATTTCCTCTCCTCTAACTTTCATGTCTGGCGACGGTGCATGACTTTTAAAAGCTGGTTCGAGGTACTTTTCCCACATATCATTTGGTTCGAGTACGTGGGAATCAGCGTCAATGATTTGATATCCTTTAAGCATTGGTGATTACATACCTACATTGCCAGTTTCATATTACATCCTTATTGGAAAAGGGTTAGGTTGATTTTCATTCAAGCTCTTGCTCTATTCTTCTGCTCGTAGCGACAAAAATATGAATATTCATAATTGGTGATATCTAAAACCTAAAGTTCGCTTTGAAGATTTGTATTGATAAATAAAAAGGTCAGAGTATTAATCAAGAAGGTCATCAGTGTTCGTATAAACAGCAATTATTTCCTAAACGCATCTGGCTCTTCAATTTTTATTACTGGAGGATATTTTATTGCATCAATGACCACACGCAAACGCATCCCGACATAAGGGAGATCCAAAGAATAAAATATCCAGCCGTCTAATTTATCGATTCTGCCGAATCCCTGTATTCAGACTGTCCCAGCCCAGAGGGCTGGATATTTTATTACTTATAAGTGCCTAACTAGCAAGTCTGGTTAATTAGAAAAACTTCAGCACTGAGTTAGAGGAATATAGGGGTCAGCAGGGAATTGATGCGAGGGATCGTTATCGTCTATCCATTTTTGTAACTGAGTATCTGTGACTTCAGCAGGTCGTGGAGGATAAGGTAAAACATATATTCCCCCACTTGGGAATTCAAATGTACGACCACCAAACGTATCCCAATCTACATTGATCTTTACTGGGCTTCCTATCAGTGGTCCCAAAACACTTTCAATCTCAACATTATATTTTGTCTTTAAGAAATCCTTAATTTGATCTGTATCACCACTAAGAATTACTTGCCTGATCTGCGCTCCCTCTGGATCGTTTCGCAACCAGGATTTGGCAATAACTTGAGACATCTTTTTACTGTTTTCTCTTACCCATTGCTCAAATTGATCTAGATCTTTAGGATCTATAGGAGAAGGAGATCGATCTCGTGGCTGATTGTTGAAAGCTTCTATTAATGGCTGGAAAAATGCATCGAATAGATTTTGATATGTACTAATAGTCACGAACTGATAACCTCCTAAAAAATATTTGTCTTCTAAACACTCGTAAAGTAGCCAGCGATTACAGCCTCTCGTTCCCGTATTTTGCTGAGAGATCTGCTAAAAATGGCTGTGCTTGCAAAGTCATCCAATGACGCTGCAAGTGATAGTCATTTCCATGAGACGTTGTGCTTGCTTGCCATCTGTTCAGTCCATAGGTAAATCTCCTTCGATTTTCGTCTTGATGTCAGTAAGTTCATCTTGACTGTGACTACCTACCTTAATAGATTTAACTCAATGTGACTTATGCAGTTCTGATCTGTGTGTTGCTCATTTTTTTACGGCTTCTCTTAAACCCCCTGTCACTCTAGGGAACCCAAAATAGAGATGATTTGGTTACGGAATCTCCGGTTTAATCGCGGAATGTTAAAGTCAAATATATGTGGAGGTTCTAACAATGGCCCAAACCCTAAGGGAGCCCGTAACCTACGAAGAATTTATCGAATGGTACCCAAACGACAGGAAGCAGTACGAACTACACGACGGAGTAATTATTGAGATGGCACCACCTACCGGAGACCATGAAAAAGTTGTTGGGTTTTTAGCCGTAGAAATTGCCGTGGAGTTCAGGCAACTAAAGCTACCCTACACCATCCCCAAAACTGCGTTTGTTAAAACACCATCCGCCAAATCAGTTTACTCACCTGACGTATTGTTATTAAACCTTGACAATCTTGATAACGAACCTCTCTTTCAAAAAGAGTCAACAGTCACTCAGGCTGAATCCGTACCCTAGGTAGTTGAAGTAGTGAGTACCAACTCCTACATTCCCTCAACTAAACCTGACTGCACAACAAGTTTTTAATGCGGCTCTGCCACGGGAAAATACCAACGCTGGATAGGAAATTTATTCAGGCTGTATTCATGGAGCGAGAAAAGGATAAATCAGAAAAATCAAGAATATTAGAGGGATTAGGGACTTCCAAATAAAAAAATAATCAATCTGTAAGGGGGAGCTTTCTAGCAGGGAGCTTTCTAGCAGGGGGAATGAGGAAGTAGGTTAAGTTTGAGAATTGGATAATTTATTTCTTGGAGTTCCCTTAAACAAAAGTAAATATATAGTAATCCTCCGCAGATTTGTGAAAATCGTTCATGTTCAGATTCCCGACTTCTTTAAGAAGTCGGGAATCTTGTAGGAGCTCTCACGCCAGAGATAAACTTTGACTAAAATACTGTCGATACAACTGGCAACTCATTGTGGCTTGATTGTTATATAACTTAATCAATCCCATACTTTTTAACTTGTAAGCAATAATCGGTTCCAACGGCACGGGTTCAGTCGTATTCATCACCTCCTGAAGTGCTGTAGCCAATTCTGGCTCTTGTTGCAAAGTCACCCAATGACGTTGCAAGTGATGATGATAAATTCCAGAAGAAGTCGGGGCCGTTTCCAGCAATATTTCTAAATTTAACTGGTCACGCTTGAGATGATAAAGTGCTAAGTGAACCAGTCCCGGATGCCCCTCAACCATCTCCATCAACTGTCGTGCTTGCAAGCCATTTGTCCAATCAAGTTGATAGAATTGTGCCAACTGATCCACCTGGTCTAAACTAAAATCAGTTAACTGGATTGGTAACCCTACATTGAAAGGAGACTGATGTAGCTGGAGGGGAACATAGATTTCCGTCGAGTGAACCACAATCTGGCGCAGCTTTTGCCATATGGGTACTTTTTTGGCTTCTTCGTACCAAGAACGCAATAGAGAGAAAATTTCTTTCGCTACAAGTGGATGCTCTAAAATTTGGTTCACTTCGTCCAATGCCAAAACCACAGGTGAGTCTATTTGCTCCAGTAAATAACGGAAACAGGAGGTACAACTGACTTTGCTGCCAATATCTTCATCCCAATACTCGTCTAGTTTTAGCTCGAGTTGTAGCTGACTGGAAACACTCGCACACAGCCACCGCAAAAATCGATTTAGATCGCTTAAGATAGCATTGTCAACTTGCTCTAGGTTCAAGCTAACCGTGCGGTATTTTTGGCGCTCAGCATAATCTAGAATCCTGAGTAACATAGAGCTTTTGCCTCTTTCCCGAGGAGCTTTAATCCGAATTAGCGCTCCTGATTTACCAATCTCCTCACAAATCTGTGTTTGAATAGCAGACTGTTTAATGTAGAAAGGCGACTCAAGCGGGACTGCTCCATTAGGAAAGCAAGGCAAAGTATCTTGGTTAGGATTCGGAGAAAAACCGATAAAATTTTGTTTTGAAGGGATGATTTTTTGACCATCTTGTGATAGTGCATATGAAGTAAGCAGAGTTTGACAGTTTTTTTTGGTAACGCGCTTACCAATCGGCTCGGAGAGTAGTTGGTACAACTGTGGGACCAGAACTTTCGTTAAGTAGCTAAGACTATAAGTCCCCTCTTGTGCAATTTGACTGTAGGTTTTATGCTGCCAAATGCCTCGGAGAATAAAAATGTCTGTAGAATTGAGAGGACGATTTTGGGTTTCAAGCAGCTTCTGATTCAGAGCCTCAAAAAAAGAATCGAGAGTGACTGTTTTAGTGAGAACCTGTGTTGCTGGTGCCAACCGCATTTGTGTGTGCACCGATTTAGCACCAACGGTGAACACTGTTGCTGATGAGCCTGTCTTATCTTCCCTTTTAATCGGGATCTGTGGCCAAATCATTGGCGGTTCAGCAGGATTTTGGAAAATGACTGGTAGCCAAGAGGCGCAGGGATATTCTTTCTCTAAACCATGCAATCTTTCTCTTGCAGAACGCACGGCAGCGTATAAAGATTTGCCACTAGAAAACTCATCAAGAAAATACTTTAAAAATTGTTGAGCTACAAAATCCGGTACAGGTTCGCGCATGACAATCACTTGCGGAATGTACAAATCCTGGAGATGCTGCGCCAACTTCAAACCATCACAAGAGTTAAAAATCGCTAACTTCAAACCACGACTAATAGCTTGCTTAAGAGCATATCTTAATTGCTCAAGGTCAATCGTGTCTGTTTGATTGATTTGTAGGAGTCCTTTTTCTTTACTACAACTGTGACCGGCAAAAAAGAGAATATCCCAACCTTCTTGCCAAAGTTCTTCATTTAATTGAGATGTATTTGGCTCTACTAAAAAT
>JAQYWN010000231.1 GCA_029379265.1 Rhizonema sp. NSF051 | reverse complement strand
GGAATGTAATTATCTTAGTGAAAATTATTATGAATTAGAACAATATGTAAAAGAGATTAGACAAAATGACGTTGATATTATCATCATCATTCCCGATGGAGGAATTGAACCTAATTCCCTCGATAATACTGGACTGATTAGCCGATTAAATCTCAACAACTGTCTAATAGCTGGCTCAGCTACTTTTTATCATAATAATGTTTTACATTGGATTCATGAGCAAAACCAGTGTAATTCCATCAATCAAAATAAGCGTCAAATTATAGCGTGTATTCCTTGGCATTGGCAAAGTAAAGAAAACGGATGTGAGAGTTCTAATTCCATAGCACAGAGTTTTTGTCAAATAGGCACTCAGTTATGGGGAACAGAAAACTTAACATGGCGCAGTGCAACAGCTTTTGATTCAATGCTAATAATTTTGAAAATTATCGAAGAGTATCATAGCCAAGATAGTCAATCTTTACTTTCACACATGAATCAATATTTCAAAGAAAAGAGAAAGCACGTAAAGGGAGTTACGGGACTTATTCAATTTGATAGAAGTGGCGATCGCCTCAATCCTCCAGCAGAAATAGTAGCCGTAAAATGGGATGAAAAACAACAAAAATGGCAATGGAAAATATGATGTAACAAAAAGCTGTATGCAGGCAGGATAATTCTCTTTCATCAGGATTTTGCACCAATTCAAGAGCGCTCGTCTCTCTACTCCCTGAACGGTTATTTTGTTAATTATCCACATCTGTCGTCAAAATCTTCCACAGATGAAGTAGAAATACGCTCAATGCCATTGTTATCTTATCTCTAGACCCGCAAAGGAAATAGAGCCATGTTGAAAGTGTTTGCTGACAGAGGTGGCACATTCACAGATATTGTTGCTGTGACTAATAATCAGGCGATCGCCGACAGACTCTCCAGACATCCAGAACGTTTTTTAATTGTTCCCCTGCCTCAAGAGCAATGGATTATCGTCTATAAATTACTTTCAGAAAATCCCGAACAGTATCAAGATGCAGCGATTCAAGGCATTCGGGATATTATGGGTCTTAAGAGCAATGAACCTATTCCAACTGAAGCGATAGAAGTTGTCAAAATGGGGACGACAGTCGCAACCAATGCACTGTTAGAAAGGAAGGGCGATAGGGTTCTACTTATCATTACCAAAGGGTTTAAAGATGCGCTGCGAATTGGCTATCAAAACCGTCCTGACATCTTTGCTCGTCATATCGTTCTACCAACTATGCTTTACGAACAGGTGGTTGAAATAGATGAACGCTATAATACTCACGGTCAAGAATTAACCCCAATAAATATTGAACAAGTTACTCGAGACTTACAAGCAGTTTACAATACTGGAATTCGTAGTTGTGCGATTGTTTTGATGCACAGCTATCGTTCTCCAGAACACGAACAACAAGTTGCTCAACTTGCTTTAACAATTGGATTTACGCAGATATCTGTATCCCATCAAGTCAGCCCTTTAATGAAGTTAGTTAGTCGAGGAGATACAACAGTCGTCGATGCTTATTTAACTCCGATTCTGCGTCGTTATGTTAACCAAGTTGCTAATCAGTTACCTGAGGTTAGATTAATGTTTATGAAATCTGACGGAGGTTTAGTCGCAGCCCAAAAATTTCAAGGAAAAGATAGTATTTTAAGTGGTCCGGCTGGGGGTATAGTTGGTGCAGTCCAAACCAGTAAGAGGGCGGGTTTTGAGTTAGTCATTACCTTTGATATGGGAGGGACAAGTACAGATGTTGCCCACTTTAAAGGGGAGTATGAACGACAACTTGATTCAGAAATTGCTGGGGCGCGAATGCGAGTTCCTGTATTATCTATCAATACTATTGCGGCTGGTGGCGGTTCAATTCTCTTTTTTGATGGTTCTAGTTATCGTGTTGGCCCTGAATCCGCTTCTTCAAATCCCGGCCCTGCTTGTTACCGACGTGGCGGACCAATGGCTGTGACTGATGCTAATGTTATGTTGGGCAAGATTCATCCCCAATATTTTCCCTCTATATTTGGACACGATGGCAATTTACCTCTCGATCAAGATATTGTCAGATCCAGATTTACACAATTAGCCCAAGATATTGAAGCCACTACAGGCAACTTTCGTACTCCTGAACAAGTCGCAGCTGGATTTATGGCGATCGCTGTCGAGAATATGGCAAATGCGATTAAAAAAATCAGTTTGCAACGGGGTTATGATGTGACGAAATATGTGCTTTGTTGTTTTGGTGGCGCAGGTGGACAAGTTGCATGTTTAATTGCCGACACTTTAGGGATGAAAAAAATATTTTTACATCCTTATGCTGGAGTTCTCTCTGCTTATGGAATGGGATTAGCAGATGTCCGGGCAACAAGAGTTGGGGGAGTAGAGGTGCCTTTAACAGAAGCATCAATCTCACAATTAATACAGTTGATTGAGTCTTTAGAAACTCAAGCAAGAATTGAACTACAAGGGAGTGAACCTCTTCTTTCTGAGGCGGGTGAAGTTGACTTCCATGAAGAGGACATTGTGAGAAAAGTTAATTTAAAATATCAGGGGACTAACTCTACCTTGACTGTAGATTTCACCTCAGACGTGGCAGTCATGCGAGAAGAATTTGAAGCTGAACATAAATCTCGCTATGGTTTCATTCAATCAGAGAAGATAATAATTGTTGAATCTGCTTCAGTGGAAGTGATTCAAAAAATGGAGACTCCTGAGGAACCTTTTGTGACTCGTACCCGGACTTTAGATGAAGCCCCCACATCTGTCGAGACAGTACGGGTATTTACTGGCGATCAATGGCATGATACTTCCGTTTATCGACGAGAGAATTTACAACCAGAAGATAGTCTTATTGGACCTGCGATTATTGTCGAAAAAATTAGTACTATTGTTGTTGAACCTAATTGGGAAGCAAGGTTAACTGAACGCAATCATTTAATTTTACAACGGCTTTCTTATGAGTCTTTATGTCAAGCCTAATTGAGATGCTCTTACCCTGAGAGAGGAATGCTTTACTTTCTGTACTAACACACCCTACATATTTACTCAAAAATCAAATAGCAGTCCTACAGTAACTAAGAATCGAAACTACAAGGAGTCAAAAATGCACACAATATCTCAACCTGATCCCGTTCGCTTAGAAATCTTCAAAAACCTTTATCAATTTAACGCCGAACAAATGGGGATTGTTCTCCAAAATACAGCAGCATCAGTGAATATCAAAGAACGCCTGGATTTTTCCTGTGCTATTTTTGATTCTTCTGGACTATTAGTTGCTAATGCCCCTCACATTCCGGTACATTTAGGATCGATGAGTGAAAGTGTCCGGAGTCTAGTGAATGATAAGGGCGACACTCTAAAACCGGGAAATGTTTACTTGTCTAACAATCCCTATAACGGAGGAACGCATCTTCCTGACGTAACTGCAATTACTCCGGTGTTTCTTAAAAGTGGAGAAAATGCCGCATCTCCCACTCCCCTCTTTTTTGTTGCTTCTCGGGGACACCAAGCTGATATCGGTGGCATTAGTCCCGGTTCTATGCCTCCCGACAGTACTACTGTCGTTGAGGAAGGAATTCTGTTTGATAATTTTCTCTTGGTTGAACAGGGAGATTTTCGGGAAACTGAAGTACGAGAGTTACTTTTAAATCATCGCTATCCTGCCCGTAACCCAGATCAAAATATCGCTGATTTCAAAGCACAAATTGCTGCTAATGAGAAGGGAGTTCTTGAACTTCAGAAAATGGTTGACCAATATGGACTCGATACTGTCCAAGCTTACATGAAATTCGTGCAAGACAATGCCGAAGAGTCAGTGAGGAAAGCGATCGCCCTTCTCAGAAATGGCTCATTTATCTATAATCTGGATAACGGAGCGCAAATTCAAGTTGAAGTGACAATTCACGAAGAAAATCGCAGTGCTACTATTGATTTTACTGGAACATCCGCACAACTCAATAGTAACTTCAATGCCCCTAAAGCCGTTACTCAAGCCGCAGTTTTATATGTCTTCCGAACTCTGGTTAATGATAGTATTCCTCTCAACGCTGGATGTCTGAAACCTCTAGAAATCATTATTCCTGAAGACTGTATGCTGAACCCAACCTACCCAGCAGCAGTCGTAGCGGGTAATGTCGAGACTTCTCAAGCCATTGTTGATGCTTTGTATGGTGCTTTGGGTATCATGGCTGGTTCTCAAGGAACGATGAATAATTTTACTTTTGGTAATCAGCAATATCAATATTATGAAACTATCTGCGGTGGATCTGGGGCAGGGATAGATTTTGATGGGACTGATGCGGTGCAAACACACATGACTAATTCCCGTTTGACAGATCCAGAAGTCTTAGAATCCCGTTATCCTGTACAGGTAGAAAGTTTTTGTCTTCGTCCCGATAGCGGAGGCAAAGGAAAACACTCAGGCGGCAATGGAGTTATCCGTCGCATCAAATTTCTCGAACCAATGACAGCCAATATTCTCTCCGGGCATCGACTTATTCCTCCGCTTGGATTAGATGGTGGCGAATCTGGACTTGTAGGACGCAACTGGATACAACGTCAAAATGGAATTCAGGAGGATTTAGATAGTACTGCAACAGTTGAGATGGAACCTGGTGATGTTTTTGTGATAGAAACTCCTGGGGGAGGAGGATTTGGTTCAATCCCTAATTCACTTTAGCCAATAGCAATTGTGCTTGCAACTCCTACTAGTTGTGCTTTGAAAGTGATCTACATCATCTAAGAGAAGCGATCGCCTGTAGGCACTGTACGGAGCAAAAACGTGGATCTTAATTACTGTAACCGGAATTCATTCTCATACCATTTCACGCTCATTCCTGATACAAATAACGGGTTTCTAATTCTTTCCCCCTGCTAAGAGCTCCCTGCTAAGACTGCTTACCTATTTGTATCAATTTTAAAGTGGAACAGTATCAGCACTCGGGCGTGTTAACCTCTCCAAAGTCGCTGCCATCAGATCGCGAGTTTGACCGCTGACGGTGTATACTAATGCCTCGCGGTATACCCGTTGGGCAGCATGATGGCGAAAGTTGGCCGCACCACTGGAAACGGTGATCGCGGCATGAGCAATTCGTGTTGCTAACTCAATAGCCCAAGCCCTCAGTTGCAGGCGTTCTGCTATGGGTTCATCTTGTTGTGCAAATGCGATCGCATTTCGGCAATTATTCAATTCCTGTAGAAGAGACTCAAACGCACTCGTGATCGAAGGCAGCGATTTAGTGCGTGCGGCAGACTCGATAATATCTAAACCGGCAAAAGCACATCCTATGATTAAAGAAGTCGCATGAAGGACATTTTTTTGATCATTTTCGTGAATCCAGCCAGCAGGCTTAATGTAAACAACACGTTCATTCGGCAATAACCAGTGAGTCAAGGAAGCCGTGACTGTATTAGTTGATGTGATTGCTGCTAGTTGGGCAGGGGTGCTGAATGTGATGCTTCCTCCTGAGTCTTGATGTGTTTCTTGAAAAGGCACCATACCAAAAACAGCACCACCGTCAGGCAGTGTGGCAGCGACGATAAAGTCGTTAAAAAAGCCCCATCCTGTCACCCAAGGAACTTCCCCATCTAGTTGATATCCGGACGAGACAGGTACAGCAACAGTTGATGGTTTGCCTGGTCGTCGTATTTGCGAAAAACCAACACCCACTAAAACTTTACCATAACTCATATGAGGGAGGTATTCTTGTTGGAGAGAGGAGTTTGTACTAACAACAAGCATCCCAGCCGCACTCTGGTGTTGAGTTTGTAGAAAGGCTAAAGCCCCAGAATACCGGGCTACCAGTTCTTGAAAGCTGCTAAACGTCTCTGTGACTTCTTTTCCACCCCAATGGTGCGGAACTCGAAGCGCGAGGACACCTAGTTCCCCAAGCCCCTTGAGTGCATGAAGCAGAGCCTCTGGGTTGCTATCTATTTCGTTGGCTAATGGTGCCACTTGATCGAGCAAATAAGCTGATATACTACTCTTTTTAAAAGAATGCATATTTTTTCTGGTGGGATCGTTAATTAGTAATCGGTAATCGATTAACTGGGTTTTTCTTGCCCATTCCTTATTCCCAGCCTGAGTCAAACGTGCAAAGTGCAAATAAAAGATAACCCCCCCAATCTCCATAAATTACAGATTTTGGGGGGTTCAAATGTTGCAGCAAAAAGTGAATTAGTAATAAGTTAACAGTTTGAATGTTAAATTGAGGTTAAGAATAGGTTAACTTTAAATAATTACAGCATAAATCCGGCATCAAAACTCTTATCAAGTTACGCTAACACAAAACTATGTGGTTGTATTTAATGCTAAGAAAGCAGTACATACGCTTAATGCATTAACTTAGATCGAGATGATGTTATCTTATGGCATTGTTTGTTAATTTGCCGAGGGGGACACACCCCTCACGACTATTAAAAATTAAAAATTTTTAATTTTTAATGATGAAGTTTTGAAATCTAATGCTGATAAGCGTTATGCTCACTGTCTGTACGTATCCTTTGAGACTGGGAAGGGAGTTGAGAATATTTGGTTGTATCCTAAATGGAGATGTACGCAAACAACATACGGATGAAAAATGATAGTTTTTTCGTGACATTGCCGGAGATCCGTGTCATCTATCCACAAGGTCTTTAAATAAAGTCAGGGAAATTCTACATAGCGGTGTCCTTCAGGCATTGAAATCGGGATTTTGGTAGAATTGGTCTGAGAGGTTGCCTGCGGACGAAATTCTACGACATTGCGTTTAATGGTGAGATCATAGTTACCGAAAAAGTCGTGACCCAGAAGTCCAGTCTCGAGTTCCTCTCCGGCGATCGCCACTGCGACTTTATGAACAATCACCTTACCAACTTCCATTGAATTAATATAGCCGATGGGAAATTCCACAGATTTGGAACTTGCTGTGTTTGCTTGAGCTCTCCCTACTGCTACAACGCCTAATTCAGCTGCCATATTCTGAGTAATAACCGTGCCACTTGCTCCTGTATCTAAAATCATCTCGAAATGCCGATTGCCATTGAAGGTAACTTCAATTATCGGCGTTCCACCGACTCGCCGTTTAATTGGGACACTCACAACTTCCTGTTGTTGGTTAAATTGTTCGGGTGTTGGCAAAACAGACGATATTTGTGGCTGTTTTTCAGTCAGTGTTATGTGAGAACATTGGTGAGAATTAAGCGCACGAATACTTTCACAAACAATTGTTTGTTGCTCCCGTGCGACTTTTGGTCGAAGATAGGCTTTGGGCACGGTAGTGACAATCTTCTTTGGTTCGATTCTTGGCTGTATATATACAGGAGGGGCAACTTTCCGTTGGGCTAGCCTGATTTGGCGTTGATATTCTAGAATTTTGGAGTGGGCGTTAGGGTAGTAAGGGCTATTGACAGACACTTTGTTCATAAGTGCGATCGCTTCTATAAACTGATTTGCCACTAAATTCCAATCTTCTGTCGATTGAGCAGATTGACTGATACTAAAAGCACTAATTGCTTTATCTAACCCCTGTTCAAAATAATTTGAGTCAGTTTCAGATGATAGTCTTGCTGATTTGACTGATGGGACAGATGCGTCTATAGGAGATGCCGCGCTTTTGTCTGTGAGCGCTACAGGCTGTTCATCAATTTTGGTTATGGTAATCTGTTTGTCTCTACCACAAGCAACAGTTAAAACTGCTAGTGTAGTTGACAAAAAAATTAGCACTGCACGGGATAAAAAAGACTGAGGCATAATTCTTGTAATGCATTCCCAATCGCTATAAGCTTAAGATCGTGGGAAGCCGCGCAGCGCAGGTCTACGGGCATCTACAGCCGACTGCCGATATTGGATATTACATTCAATCTCCTCAACCTCATAGGTATGCGCCTTGAATGCGGAGAATTCCTGTATTTATCTATACATCTTTCCTTTATACATCAAGCGACAGCGCAGTTGCAATTAACAATTCAGGAGAATTGATTTACGCGCGACACTCTCAGAAGTACCTGCATCCTGTTTGCTGGATAAACGCTGTTTCCTATCTACTGTCGGCTCTGTATACTGTGGATAAGTACCATCAAAGCATTTTGTGCATATCATGATTGTACCACAATGAGGATGAGGCAATTAAAATTGCTGACGCTCATCCTCCAAAGAGAAAAGTGCTGTCGCTACCACTTACTTATAATGATTTTACCAATAGATCGGCTTCCTTATCTAGTACCACGAGCAATTATTCTTTAAAGATTCGTCTTTTCTTTGAAGGCTTTCTTCTTCATGATGTCAAATTAATCAATTCATGGCATAATTATTGTCCGCAGTATCGAGCAGGGTTAGTAGATAGTGGTCAGTGGTTAATGGTTATATAGATAGTGGTTACTTTTGACAACCACCAACTCACAATCATCAATCGACTTTTCAACAACTACCAACCTTCAACAAATAACTCACAACCATCAATCAACACTTATGCCCCTATCTGACGCAATACCTGCGCTGCTTGTTCTAGCAGATGGAACCACTTATCGCGGTTGGTCTTTTGGTGCAGCCAAAACCACAATTGGAGAGGTGGTGTTTAATACTGGAATGACCGGATATCAAGAAGTTTTGACAGATCCCAGTTACTGTGGTCAGATAGTTGTATTTACTTACCCAGAATTGGGGAATACAGGCGTCAATCAAGAAGATGAAGAGTCAGTTAGACCGCAAATCAGAGGTGCGATCGCCCGGAATATTTGTCACAACCCAAGTAATTGGCGATCGACGCAGTCTTTACCAAGTTACCTGAAACAGCATCAAATACCTGGGATCTACGGGATCGATACCCGCGCCCTCACCCGCAAAATTCGCATTTTTGGAGCAATGAACGGCGGGATTTCCACGGACATTCTTGATGAAGCTGACTTACTAGAAAAAGTACAAGCAGCCCCAAGTATGAAGGGGTTGAATCTGGTTCCCGAAGTGACGACCTCAAGCACTTATAAATGGACAGATCCCACCAACCCAGTTTGGGAATTTACTGAACAAGACAATTCCGTAAAACCGGAAGAAAAGTTCACTGTTGTGGCCCTTGACTTTGGTATAAAACGCAACATCTTACGCCGTTTGGCGAGTTATGGTTGTCAGATTATTGTCGTTCCTGCGGATACAACAGCCGAGGAAGTTCTCAAATATAATCCTGATGGGATCTTTCTTTCCAATGGTCCTGGTGATCCTTCAGCTGTCGCCGAAGGGATTGTGGAAACAACCAAGAATCTCATTGTCAGTCAAAAACCGATGTTTGGGATCTGTTTGGGACATCAAATTATAGCTCATGCGCTAGGAGCTGAAACCTTCAAGCTCAAATTTGGTCACCGGGGTTTAAATCAGCCAGCTGGTTTACAACGAAGAATCGAGATTACAAGCCAGAATCACAGTTTTGCAATCAATCCGGATTCCTTGCCTACCTCTGTTTTAGAAATTAGCCACCTGAACTTAAACGACCAGACTGTTGCTGGGGTAAGACACAAATCTCTCCCTGTCTTCTCCGTACAGTATCATCCAGAGGCAAGTCCCGGTCCTCACGATGCTGATTACCTATTTGAGGAGTTTATCCAAGAAATGCGAGCAGCACGAAAAGAGTAGGGTTCTTTTTCTTCGTAGGTTATAGACAAGAGGCACAAAAACCATATATACTTGAGCGTTTACCATAACTATGAGGAAAAAATGAGGAGGGAATTATAGCTGAGCCACTGAATCTAACTGTAAGCCTGAGAGGCACTCGTGAAGCTAGAGATAACTGTCAGCTGTTCCGCCTCACAGGTTTGTTAGACGCCTTTTCTGAGCCGACATTTCGTAAGGTCCTCAGCAGCAAGATTGATGAGGGACCAAAGCATATTATTCTGGACCTATCACAAATTGACTTTGTTGATAGCTCTGGCTTAGGTGCGCTGGTGCAAGTAGCCAAACATGCTCAAACTGCTGAGGGGACCTTGCAAATTGTCACTAATGCTCGTGTAACTCAAACGGTCAAGCTTGTTCGCTTAGAGAAGTTTCTCTCCCTGCAACCGTCAGTTGAAGCGGCTCTGGAAAATGTTAAGTAGTCTTGAGTGCTGGACCTAAAAAACGAATCTAGCTATCCGATATTTACTGGATAGCTAAATTTTTA
>JAQYWN010000230.1 GCA_029379265.1 Rhizonema sp. NSF051 | reverse complement strand
GATAAATAATAATAGTTCTTTTCCAAAAAATAACAATCCTATGAAAAAAGGTAATCCCATACAAAGCAGGATTTCAATCACACTTTCTGTTGACTCACGCTGCTTATCCTTTCCTAAATATACTGCTTTTGACATACTAGGAAAGGCTGCCAAACTTAAGCTACTAGAAATAATATAGAAAGGTTGCAGTAATTGAGACATAGCACCATAAATACCAATTAGCACCTCACTACCTAAGAGAGAAAGAATAAGTATGTCTATTTTGGCAGCGATAATACCTATTCCTTCAATCGCAAAAAATGTCCGCGTAGCTTTGATAGTGTTCCAGATGAAATCTTGCTTAATTTGCCATTTGGGTTTGATTATTCTTGTTAAGAATATCCATTCAATTACCAAAATTACTGATTCGGAAAATATTAAGATGCCAGCAACATATTCAATTCCATAGTGGAGTTGCATTGCCCAAAGCATTGCCACTAAACGCAGAATATAAACTGGCACAGTAGAGATAGCAATTAGGTGCATTTTCTCTTGAGCTTGGAAAATTGCCTCCGTGACGTTAGAAAGTGCAAACGGCACGATAGTCAAACCCATAATGTCACAAATGAATGAAGTGTCAGCAGTATAGTGTAGTAGAAATACCACAACCACCAGTGCTGCATAACCGATTATGCTGAAAACAAACTGCAATAAGGTACCGTTTACTAGATAGACTGGCGTTATTTCTGGATCACGGGCTAGTTCTCTGGTAAACAAAGTTTTAAAACCTTGAGAAGCAAGGTTTACAAAAATGTAGTAATAGCTTATTGCCAGTAGGTATTGCCCTAAGGCATAAGCTCCTAGAGTACGAGCTATAGCCGCAGTTAGTACAAAGGTCACAATTCCTTGCGTTAGCCTATTCACTAACATTGATATAGAATTAACTGCTAGTTTGCGTTGTTCTGACATTGCCAACAAGCCTTTCTTAATTTGATGTACTTTATGAACGGATACGTAGGGTGTGGAGCGCGCTACTTGTAACGCACCATTCTTAAGGAGAGGAGTGCGTTACAGACTTCGTCAAGAATGCACCCTACAATACCTAACCTTGTTCAAAAATCAAACCGGATTCCTGTAACTAACTGATAGAGAGCTATCTGTCTGTAACTGTTGTAAACAAACAGTCAATTTTTCAGCCAGAAACTTCACGTTTGGCTCTTCCATAAGAGTTACGTGAGTTGCTTCGGGTATGTGATAAATTTCAATTCCACCAGTGGCAGCCTGACTCCATAGCTGGGGATCATCTTCCAACTTTTGAAAACTACTCGTCGAGTGGAAAAGAGTTACTTTGCCAGAATAAATTTCTTGAGCTATGTAGCTTTTGAAAGCTTGATGGTTAGCCGAAGCCACATCAATAATTCGTAGATCCATAAATGATCGCTTTATGTATCGCAGGTAAAACTTGTATAAAATACTTGCGTTCCCTACTGTCAGATGCCAATTTATTCTTTCCGACAAATAATTTATTTGATCTCGCGGTTTCAAATTGAGCAGATTGTTTAAATGTGCGAAGCTCAACTGCCATAGGGTTTTAGGTTGAATTTTATTAGCATCTGTATTCCATTTAACAACAGGAGAGCCAGAGTCAAATATAGCTAGCAACCTCACCTCCTGATCCTGTGCGTGAAGTTGTCGGGCAATTTCAAAGGCTATTTGACCACCCAAGGAAAAGCCCCCTACAAAATAGGGTCCTTGAGGTTGAATCTTTTGCATTTCTTTGATGTAATTAGATGCCATTTCTGGTATTGAGGTAAGTGGCGATCGCTTACCGTCAAGTCCTTGCGCTTGTAGTCCATAGAAAGGTTGATCTGGCAATAGATATTGCGCCAACTTCCGATAGAATAGAACATTACCCCAAATAGCATGAATACAGAACAGAGGCTGTTTTGTAGGCTTACCCTGTTTAATCATCACTAAGGATTCCCATTCTTGAGAAGATTCTTCTTGGTGTAGAATAGTCGCCAGTTCCGCAATAGTTTGTTTCTTAAAGAGAGTCGCTAAAGATAGCCGAGTCCCCCAAGTCTTTTCAATTTCAGCAAACATGCGCATAGCTAGGAGGGAATGACCTCCCAAGGCAAAAAAGTTGTCATGGATACCTATCTGTTTCAGACCCAAGACTTCTGCCCAGATAGCTACTAAAGTCTCTTCTGTGGGATTTCTCGGGGTGTCAAAGCCAGTTTCTAAGTTGATTCTGGATGTATTAGCTGAGGCAAGGCTGTCTACTTTGCCATTGTCAGTCTGAGGCGTAGTACCTAAGGAGACAAAATCACTAGGCGCACTGTACCCCAGCAAGGCACGACGGTCAACTTTGCCATTCGGCGTTAGTGGCAGGGCATCCAGTGTCACAAACGCCGAAGGGATCATGTACTTTGGCAGCTTTTGGGAGAGGAAGTCACGCAAGCCGCTAGTTGTAGGTGTTTGATTCTGATGAGGGACAATGTAGCCAACGAGGCGTTTGTCTCCTGGTATATCTTCTCGGACAATCACAGCTACTTCCCGAATCTCTGGATATTTGGCTAGCAATACTTCAATTTCTCCCAGTTCGATGCGGAAACCCCGAATCTTTACTTGATTGTCAATGCGACTGATATATTCAATGTCTCCATTGGGCAGATACCGTGCTAAATCACCTGTTTTGTAAAGGCGAGAATTTAGTTCATTACTAAAAGGATTGGCAATGAATTTTTCGGTAGTTAAATCTGGACGATTCAAATAACCTTTAGCAAGACATACACCACCGATGTACAGTTCGCCACTAATTCCAATGGGAACTGGTTGAAGATATTGATCGAGGATGTATGTTTGGGTATTACCAATCGGTTTTCCAATAGATATTGATGGTTTTTGAGTACCGACTAGAGATTGCTGTTCGCTTACTTCATAAGCTGTAGCCCATACAGTAGCTTCAGTCGGTCCATACATATTCCAAACAGAGGAAACTCTGGCTAAAAGCTGACTAGCTAATTTTTGGGATAGAGCTTCACCACCACAAAGAATCTTTAACGGCGATTGACCATTCCATCCGGCTGCTAGAAGGAGGTACCAAGTAGCAGGGGTGGCTTGCATAACTGTAGCATTGGACTCCGAAAGCAACTTCAGCAGTCTGATCCCATCAACCCCCACTTCCCGACTAACCAAGACTACCTTAGCCCCTAATATCAGAGGTAGGTAAAGTTCTAGTACAGCAATATCAAAAGAAATAGTTGTGACGGCTAGGAGGATGTCTTTGTCTGTCAATCCAGGCTCAAGTTGCATGGTACTTAAAAAGTTCGTGACAGCCTCATGAGTAATTTGAACGCCTTTCGGCTTTCCTGTAGATCCTGAAGTGTAGATGATGTAAGCCCTATCCTTGACTACACCACTGAATAGATTCTCGTCATCCTCTTGAGAGATATTTTTCCAGTCAGTATCTAAGTAGACTACCTTTGCCTGATGCTCAGGTAATACGGACACTAAATCTTGCTGAGTTAAAAGAACTGGCAGCTGCGAATCTGATAGCATATAAGCCAATCGCTCTTGAGGATAAGCTGGATCTAAAGGCACATAAGCTCCTCCTGCCTTGAGAATCCCTAATAGTCCCACAAGCATTTCTAAAGAGCGTTCTACACAGATACCTACTGGTACATCGGCTTCAATTCCCAAAGTTTTCAGGTAATGTGCTAATTGATTTGCCCGACTATTTAACTCCCGATAGGTAAGTTGTTGTTGTTCAAATACTACTGCGACTGCATCAGGGGTACGCTTTACCTGCTCCTCAAATAACTGATGGACACATTTATCTATGGGATAGTCTGTCTGAGTATTATTCCATTCTATAAGTAACTGCTGTCTCTCCTCGGGTGTCAGCAGAGGTAACTCAGAAATTGACTGTTCTGGTTTAGCAACGATCGCCACAAGCATTGCTTGGAAATGCCCATTCATGCGCTTGATGGTATCAGCATCAAACAAGTCAGTATTATACACCCACTTTCCTACCAGTCCGGTGCTGGTTTGTTCTATAAATAACGTTAAATCAAACTTCGCTGTGTTATCTTCCACCACCCACGGACTGGCAGTTAAGCTGGAAACCTGAATCTTTTGTAAGGAAATATCTCTCTCCATGACAAACATCACCTGGAACAGGGGTGAATAGCTGAAGTCTCGCTGCGGTTGCAATTCCTCAACAAGGAGTTCAAAGGGCAAATCTTGATGACTTTGAGCTAACAAAGTCACTTTCCGCACTCGCTCCAGTAATTCTTGAAACCTGGGATTTCCAGACATATCAGTGCGGAGGACTAAAGCGTTAACAAAAGTCAATCCTTCATCTGAACAATCGCGGTTAGCAATCGGGGAACCGATCACAATGTCTTCTGTACCTGTATAGCGGTAGAGCAAGGTGTTATACGCCGCTAACAGGGTCATAAATAGAGTGACATCTTTGTCTCTGCTATAGAAACTGAGTGCTTCTGTTAGTTCCGAAGAAACGACAAACGATTGGGAGCTTCCACGTCCGTTTTGCTCTGCTAGTCGTGGTCGGTCAGTGGGTAGTGACAATAAAGGTGGTGCACCTGCGAGTTGTTGAAACCAGTAAGCGAGTGAGGACTGGATAGGTAGTTTTTGCAGGTGTGAGAGCAGAGCTTTATAGGATACTTCGTAGACTTCTCGATCAATAAACTTCAGTTTTGGATCGTAATGTAAAATCAACCGTAGAGTGCCAAGAGCCGCAACCCATTGTCCAGCTTTGATGTATCCCATGATTGCGTAGGGTAGTCGCCCTCCAAAAAGGGTAATCCAAGCTTGCCTACCGCGTTCGTAAGCAGCTTCATATTCTTTGTTTCCAGTCTGTTCAATGTAACTCCATTGCAGACTATGGGAATGCAATGCACTTATCAGCATTCCAGCCGATTTTGCAGACAAGTTACTACCGTGATAGCGATATTCAAAAACTATTTGATTGTGGAAGTATATGGGGAACTCACGGGCAACTCGTAGAAATAAATTTATATCTTCCATAGTCGCTAGATTTGGGTCAAACCCTCCTACAGACTCAATAGCGACACGTCGAAAAATGACACAGGCACATTGGATTTTATGCTCAGCAGCCAGAATAGTCGCGTAGTTAGCAACTTCTGGTTGATTCTCATATATTTCTTCTGTTCTATATGAGCCATCCGCGTTTATTGATTGAAAAATATAACTGCCAAAGACAAAGCCAACTTCTGGATGAACATTGATGCAGTTTACACCAATTTCAACGGCTTTCGGTAAAAGGCGATCATCACTATCAAGAAAGAGTAGATACTCCCCTTTACTAACGCGTATTCCCGTATTACGTGCTACAGAGACACCCTGGTTACTTTGGTAGATATATTGTACATTTGGGTAGCGATCACAAACTTCTTTCGTTTCATCTGTCGATCCATCATCCACCACGACGATCTCAAACACAGGGTAGGTTTGACTGAGTAAACTCTCAATTGCTTCTCTTAAAAATACGGCTCGGTTATATGAAGGAATAATAACTGATACCTGAGAATGGTTAAAGTTAGGTAGTGTCTGATTCATAATAAATGGTTAATTGGTATGTTATGCGTTTGGAACAAAGAAACATTTATACAATTTAATCACTCAATATCAAAGTTTTTTCTTCACAAGCTTCTTGTCTAACAACTGATGCGTATAGCGCTAATAATGAAGTGATGTAATTTTTGACATCAAAGCACTCAACGCGATGGCGAGCGGCAGTTCCTAACAAAATTCTTAACTCTTCATTTCTAATTATATTTTGCATTGCTTGTAATAATTGTTCTTGATTTCCAGGTTGTACTAATAAACCGTTCTGATTATGATTAATAACTTCTGGTATGCCACCGACTGGTGTGACAATCACAGGTAAACCCCAAGCCATTGCTTCTAACATTGACATGGGTAAACCTTCGTTATATGAAGGTAAAATAAAGGCATCTGCTGCTGCCAAAAGAGCATCTCGTTCTACAGAATTTAACCAAGCACAAAGAGTAATTTTTTCCTCAATAGCTAATTCTTGAATCAGTTGTTGAGCCAGTTCTAAATCTCCGTTTCCTGCTAATACCAATTCGGCACAATTTCTATCTGATTCTGGCAATGCGGCAAATGCCTTAATGAGGTCAAATGCTCCTTTATCTTGCTTAGGAAAAGAAATAATAGACTTGGCAGCATCAAGTGCGCCACCACGTTTGCCAATGCGACCCAAAAATACAAACTTTACCTGCTGCTTGTATCTCCGTTGTGGAATATTTGAGGGTAAATTGACAGGATTGTAAAGCACTGTAGTTTGATTTTTATCTAGTTTAAATGTTTCCATAAAATAATTTCTCCAATTTTCAGAAAGAGCAATAAATTTAGTGCATTTACCAAATAATAGAGCAATTATTATTTGCGCTAATCTGGGAATACCAGCAAAAAACTCTTGATATGTTGCGCCGTGGGAATGAAGAATAAAAGGCTGGCGAAAAGCTAAAATAATAAGTACAAGAATTAGTTTTCTAAGGGTACTGCCTCTTTCTGAAAAATGAATATGAACTAAGTCAGTTTCTCCTCTCAATAACGTCAACACAAGTGTCTTAATTGCTTTGAAAAAGACTATGGCATTCTGTACTATAGATCCTGGAGCAAATGTACCAACATGATGAATTTGTATTTCTGGAGGTGCATTTTCGAGGATAAGTTTTTCAACTGATGTAATTCCTCCCTGAATATCAAGACTAGCGCCAAGCATTAACACTCTGATGATTTGCTTTTGACTATTAGTAGATTTATACATAAAATTTGATAACTCCATTCATTATTTTGAAAATTATGATTTGCTTGTTCTTGCAATAGACTTTTTTGCGTCTACCTTTCGGAAAAGCCTAAAGGCGAATGCGCTCTTACTTGAGACAAAAAATTATTTGTGCTGCTTTTTGATAGTGACTGTGGTATGCGTAGCGAAAAAAATATTGCAACTTGGATCACAAAGAAAAAGTTGTTTTGGATAATAAGTGTACTTTCTGTAAGATTTGCCAGCACAATATATGTGAGAAACATTGCTGGCCAAAAAGCGTCAGGTGTTTTCACTAACCTGATGTAAGCTAATCCCTTCTGGAAACTTGTTACGAAGTCAATTAGATAGATTGAGAAGCCTATTAATCCTAACTCAAGGAAAAGATCTAAAAATCCATTGTGGCTGTTTGGTGGTGTCCAACCTGATGCATACCAGATATCAGCAGAAGGACCATCTAAGCCTCTCCAGAATGCACCATATCCATAACCTAGCCAAGGACGGTGCCAGATTTTATCTAAAATAAAGGGCCAAAAATTTGTCCGCCCAGTAAGTGTTAAATCTTTACCGAATAAAGCGGCGATCGCTTCTGCATTAGCAGATACCAATGAATATAAGATTGTACTTACTGTTGTGATTCCCATTAAGGTAGGAATCATGAAATCATAGTGCCACCGTAAAATCCGAAAGAACAATAATTCAATTATAAGAATTAAAACATTAATTAGGGGTGATGATGCTTTTGAAAGTATGATTAGCAATACCGAAAAAAACAATCCAATCCAGAACAGCCAGCGTTTTTTTTCTGCTCCAAGCGCCAGTAGTAAAAATACAATTGTACTAGGAGCCATGACTTTGCCGAGAACGTTTTTATGGTTATAAATCCCCCGCCAAGTTCCGTAATGAACTCCGCCCATCAACCCGTATTTTGGCAATCCCACAGCAAACAAACAACTTGCGAATATGGCTATACCAAATGTCCATGCTAATAACTGTAACTGCTCTTTTAAGCTGTAGCGGCTGGCTAAGTATAGTGAAAATAAAATTGTGCCGAATAAGGCTATACTGCGGCTTTTGGTTATGTCAGGTGCATCAGACCAGAAAAAGGATAAGACAGCTAGCCCTACCAATAGCCAGATAAACTTATCTTTAGTAATGACCTTAATTACCTTTTTCCAGCGTACAACAAGTAAGCAAAAGGTGATGAAATAAATAACTAAGAAGATCAACTGAATCAAGGCAAAATCAGAACCGCCTTCCACTTCGGCCCCTTCACTTGCCCCTCCTGAAAGAATGACAACTAACGGACCTCCTGAATAATTGATTAAAGACACAACAGTGAATGCCTTTTCGGCAAATAGTAAAAGTTTTTTCATCAACCGATACGTTTGGTATTTTTAGCGGCGATGGCGTGTTTGTAAACTTCAATGGTTTGATCTGCTATATTCGACCAATTCAAGTCTTGCTGACAGCGAAGCGCAGCAGCAGCTTGCATCTGGCGCTGCTTTTCAGGATCACTCAACAGCTGAATGATGCCATCAGCAAGGGCACGAACATCGCGGGGCGGTACAAGCAGTCCATCTTGTTCGTGGCGAATTATCTCCCCTAAACCGCCGACATTGGAGGCAATAACTGGGGTTCCTGTTGCATAGGCGATCGCCGCTACACCACTTTGAGAGGATTCAATATAAGGCAAAACTGTTACCGCACTACGCTGAAATAAACCTGCCACAGCTTCAACGGGGATAAAGCCATTGAAAATTTCGTAGCGTTCTTTGTCCGTATCACTCAATAATTCATCAATATTTTCTCCCCTTCCAGCAATAATCAGCTTGACTTCGGGAATGCGTTCGGCAATTAAAGGCATTGCCTGAAGCAGATATTTCAAACCTTTATAGGGCCAAATGCGCCCGAAAAATAGTAATGTATAAGGTTCGCGGACGGCAACCCGAGCGCCTGCCCAGTGCTGAAATAGAGTGCCCAGTTCTCCGTGCGGCAGCACATTAACTCGTTGTTGGGGCAAGCGGAATTGTTGGACAAGAATGTCTTTGAGCAAGTTAGAGTGGACAATTAACTGCTGGGAACGGTAGAACGCAATTCTGCGAGTGTACTCGGAACCAGGAATCAGATCGCGATCGCCTGGGTGACGAAATACATCGTGAATAGTAGTTACCAAAGGCGGCATCTCATGCAGCAAAAGTGTCAAATCGTACCAAGGATTGTTAGTTTCTTGGACGTGCAGCACATCAGGCTTTACCTCGCGAACGATCCGCATCAATGCACGCATAGTCAATAGATTGCGCGGATCGCGAATGCGGGGTGTTTTCAATCTTAATACGCGAATGCGATCGTCGATAACATCTTTACAGATAGCTGACAGTTTTTCTGGTTGAATTAGGGTTAAATCAACATACTTAGCTAAACCGTTTGCTAATTGTATACTGTACTCGTCAAAGGAAAAATGTAATAAAGCAATTCTCAACATTTGAATTTTCATTGCTGATTTATGCCCCCGTTTTGGTAATTATCAATGCCTTCATCTCTGCATTCACTAGAGGTTGATGATAGTTTTGCTTGATATCCGGCACAGCTTTATTATCTAGGAGAACTTTGGATATTTTGGCTTGACAGTTACTCGGTAAGTTATCAATAATTCTTGTTTTCAACGCAGTCGGGCTATAAGTTCGGGCAAAACCTTCATAGGGACCCCATCCTGCAAAGCTGGCAGTGCTGTCATAAATTGTGAGAGCTTTTTCCGGATCGTATTTATGAATTTTTTTAATGTTCCAAATTTCTGCGTACTCATTAGCAATAAATAGCGGCACAATCGCAAGTTTCCCGCCCACTCTTAGTAGACGTACTGCCTCTTGAATAAATTTGATATCTAAATCACCTCGAAAATGTTCAAAAGAGTGATGGCAGCTAATCCCATCCAGAGATTCATCTGGGAGGGGGATGTTGTCGATAGAACCGCCTATATATGTAACTCCATCTACACTTTTGCCATCTAATAAAGAGTCTTGGCAGTAAGCAGTAAATTTGAAGTCATAAGCAGCCATTAACACCTTGAGATATTCTGCTTTTTCCCCACCGGCAGCATCTAATATTTTATCACCTGCTTTCAACTCTAACAGAGTCATTGACGTCAGGTATTCAAGAGTTTTGGAATAGGGATAGGAAAGCTGAGCATACTTGTTAAGTACGGGGAATTTTTTTAAATTATTGTAATCATTTATTGAAAAATGCAAATTGCTTATTTCTATCTTCGTTTCTCCAATCTCTGACTCATTGATAGGGCCTAAAATAC